>CAUJFM010000386.1 GCA_963169595.1 Bacteroidota bacterium
GAAGGCGCGCACCTGCACCTGGTAGGTGCCGTTGGGCAGCTCGGGCGTCCAGTTGAGCTGCAGCACCGGCGTGGTGGTGGTGCGGATAACAGGCGTTGCAAGCTCCGCATTGCTCCAGCGGAACTGGTACTGCGTGGCGCCATCCACCGACTTAGCCACCACCTTGCTCAGGGAGCTACCACCCCAGGTACGGGTCACGCCGCAGCTGAACTGGGCATTGCCGGGGATGTCCATCAGCTTGGTGAAGGGGCAGGCCGCGCGCACCGGATCGATCTTGAAGCGGCACACCGGACCCCAGTTGCCGTTCACACCGTTGATGCGGCTGCGCACCTTCACGTTCATCAGCACACCCGTGGGGATCTGGTTGGGGCTCCAGTTGTTGATGCGGGCGTGGCAGGCACGCGTGGCACCGGTGCCGAAGCCATCGGTGGTGGCGTGGCTGCGGAACTTGGCGTAGCCGTAGGAACCGTTGGGGTCGAACCACCAGAACTGGTAGCCACTGTTGGCATTGTTCACGCCGTACTGCGCACTCACCGCCGGGTTCTCGGCAGCCACAATGAACTGGTTGTTCACCCAGTCCAGCTTGTCGCAGCTGGTGAAGACCAGCTTGTCGGTGCCCAGCGGGAGGCAGAAGCCGCCGTTGCCGATCACGGCGCTCACGCTGCCGGTGGTGAAGTTGTCACGGTTGTCGATCACACGCTGGTTACCGCCCTGCGTGCGCAGGACGTAACCGCCGTTGGTGATACCATCGCCACCCGCGTCAAACACGCGCAGTACAAAACAACCTGTCGGCAGGCAGCAGTTCTCGGTGACCGTGACCCCGTTCGGGAATCCAGCGCCAGCGCAGACCACCGCATCCGACCCCCGTTGCACGATCTCGTAGGACACCTGGCCACCGAAGGCATCCGTGGTCAGTTCCAGCACGACAGGCTGTGTGCAGCCCTCGCCATTGCCGGTGCGAATGCCTTCCGTGAACAGACCAGCAAGTTCCGCAGCCCCAGCTTCGATCAGCGGGGCCCCATCCCTGAGGACCCGGACCTGCACATCACTGGCGCCTCCCCGGGTGGCATCATAGCTCTCGAACTGGAAGCACGAGCCGTCATCGAGGGATACCGGTACGGTCACGGTGGTGTTCGCCTCGGTGTATGGCCCACCGCTGCCAACGGTCTGGCCGCTGGAATTGATGACCCTCCAATAGAGCTCACCGGTCACATCACCAGTGACCACTTCCACCACGAGGCCACCATCATCCGCATACTTCACCTCCGTATCCAGATCGAGCTGGAGGATGTTCCCCGTGGGATCCTGGTCGGGCTGCTCGTTCACGCTGATGATGCGGAACTCCAGCTCATCGCCGGGCTGCACATCGGGCACCAGGGGCAAGACCGGCTGACGCACTTGTCCGGTCAAGGCGGGCACGGCGAGGATCCAGTTGAACGTATTGACCATGAGCCCGTTCTTCCAGGTCTCGACCACGCAGGTGCCCATGGTGGCGGTGCCCACGTTCTGGATCTTCAGCACGGGAGCGCCCGCACCTTCGCAGGGGTACTTCAGCCCGGTGTAGTCCAGGATCTTGGCATCGTAGGTGCTCTGGGCTCCAAGATGGCCCGCAAATGCGAGCATCATCACGGCAATGGACCAACGAAGGGTCATGGCAAGCGTGGTTGTCCTGCCAAAGTACCGGCCGCCCCCAGACCCCGCAACAAAACAAAAGTTACCCCCCTTCAGAACCGCAGCACTACGCCGGCCAGCACGTTCAATGGCGCCTGCGGGAACAGCCCCACCGGATCCTGGCGGCGACCGTCGGCGACGAAGCTGTACACCCAGCCGTTGCTCTCGTACAGCTCGCTGAACACGTTGCGCACGGTGAGGTTGATGTCCACCGCGCGCAAGCCGCCCGTGCCTTTGAGGCTCACGTTCAAGCGGACGTCGTTCACGAGGTAGGGATCGAGCATGCGGTCCGTGCTGGCGGTGTTGTCGAGGTACTGCCGCCCCACGTATTTGGTGACCAGCGCGACATCACCGTGCCCGCGCTCGGCGCTCTCCCAGAACCGGCAGATCAGCTCGCTGCCGGCGATCACCGATGGCGAGAAGGCGATCTCCGTTCCGCCCAACGCGAACTGCTGCTGGCCTCCGTTATCCCAGTCGTCCACGAACTCGGTGAAGTCGGTGATGCGGTTCTGGCTGAAGGTGGCGTTCGGCCGCCAGGTGAAGCGGCGTGCGAACTGGGCCGCACCGGTCAGCTCCACCCCTGCCCGGTAGCTCTCGGGCACATTGGTGCGCAGCGCATAGCCCACATCGTTCAGTTCGCCGGTCAGCACCAGCTGGTCCGTGTAGTCCATGTAGTAGAGGTTCACACCGATGGCCGACCGTCCGCTGCGACGCTCGTAGCCCAGCTCGTAGTCCACCATGCGTTCCGGACGCGGACGGCTCTGCGGGCTGCTCTCGATGAGGTCGCTGCGGTTGGGCTCGCGGTTCGCCACGGCCACACTGCCATAGAGCCTTCCCCCCTCGTGCAGCTTCCACTGCACACCGGCCTTGGGGTTGAAGAAGGTCCAGGAGGCCTGCTGCGTCACGTTCTCCAGCGCGTTGTTGAACCCCAGGAACTCATGCGACACGGAACGCACCTGGGCATCGCCGTACAGGTCGACACGATCGTTCACCACGTAGCTGAACTTGGCGAAGGCATTGGCATCGGTCTTGGTGCCGGTGTTGTCGTAGTAGCGCTGGCGGATGCTGCTCTCCCCCGCCCATTGCGCCCAGATCACCTCGCCGAAGTGATCGCCCACATAGCGGCTGTAACTGCCTCCCAGCACCAGGCGATGCTCACCGATGCGTTGCTCCAGGCTCACGTTCACGCCATCCAGGGTGTTTTCCAGCCAACGACGCCGGATGACGTCGCCATTGGTGAGCACGGTGTCGCCGATGGCGATAGGGCCGATGCCATAACGCTCCAGGTCATCATCCTCGCGGTACTGCTCAAAGAAGCCCGATCCCAGCACTCGGAACAAGGTGACATTGAGCAGACCCGATGCCCCCAGCTGCTGGTCGAAGAGCAGCTGGTAGTGTGTCTGCCGGTAATCGTCCACCTGGTTGTCGTAGGTGTAGGGGTTGTAAGTCCGATTGGTATCCAACACCTCGCGCGGCACACCTTCCCAGGCCTGGTAGGTGACCTCACGGCCGCTCATGGTGAAGAAGCGGAGCGAACGCGTCCGGCCCAACCAGCCGGCCTGGAACTGATAGCTCTTCAGGTCGGCGGTGGCGCGGTCGATGTAGCCATCGCTGGTGATGGTGCTGAGGCGGCCATCGAGGCTGAAGGAACCCAGCCCGGGACGATCCGCGTCGGATAGCAGGCCGGTGCCGAAGCGCACGTTGTACCGCTGCGTGTTGTACGAACCGGCGAACGCGGACACCTCCCCGAAGGCCTTGGCCGGGATGCGGGCACTGCGCATGTTGATGCTCGCCCCGAAGGCCCCCGGGCCGTTGGTGCTGCTGCCCGCGCCACGCTGTACCTCGATGTCCTCCAGCCCGCTGGCCAGATCGGGCATGTTCACCCAGAACACGGCCTGGCTCTCGGGGTCGTTGATGGGCACGCCGTTGAGCGTGACGTTGATGCGCGTGGCATCGCTGCCGCGGATGCGCAGACCGGTGTATCCGATGCCGGTGCCCGCATCGGTGGTGGTGACCACGCTGGGCTGCAGGTCGAGCAGGATGGGCAGGTCCACCCCGGTGTTCATGCGGGCGATCTCCTCGCGGGTGACCGTGCTCTGGGCGAAAGGTGAACGCTCACCGGCGCGCAACGCGCTCACTTCGGCCTCGCGCATCAGCACGGCCGTGGGGCGCAATCGCAAGGACAGGTCAAGCCCCGCGTCGGTCAGTTGCAGCAGGGTGTCGATGGGCTCGTACCCAATGAAGGACAACCGCAAGCGGACAGGGCCTGCGCGGAGACCGGATAATACGAATCGTCCCTCGCGGTCGGTCCAGGTGCCGAAGCGGTGGTCCTCACCGGCCGCCACGGTCACGCCTTCAAGAGGTTCGGCATCGTCGCCGAGAACGGTGCCCGTGAGGCGGATCTGGGCGTGGAGCAGGGCCGGCAGCAACAGGGCGCCGAGCAACGAAAGGAAATGGTTCATGGTCCTCCGTGTGGTGGTGTCGCTTCACGGAGGTGCACCGGCGATCGGTGTTCCTGTTCAACTCCCTTCGCAGCATGACCTGCGCAGGTTCGATGGGTATGATCTCAGCCTGCCTATCGGCGGGCACCCCAGTTCACGACGATGCAAAGGTAACAGGGGAAGGAGGAAATGGTTCGGGCGCAGAGGAAAGGTGGGCTCACGCGGAGGCGCGGAGGGAGGAGAGGAAATACGCGGGGCTCACACGGAGACACGGAGGGCACGGAGACAAACGCAGCTCACCGCAACGACGCAAAGGACGCAGAGTGGGCGCAGCGGAAATGCGGGGCTTACTGTAATGGTGCGAAGGGCGCAAAGAAGAATGCACTACCGCATGGACGAGAGGACGCCAAGGCGGCGCAACGGGAAGGGCGATGGTGCGAAGCGCGGAAGGGGCCGACACCCCGATCGATCACCCTTTGTAGAAGAGCCAGCGGCCGAGCTCCTTCCAGCTCACCTTCTTGCCGTACATGAGGATGCCGGTGCGGTAGATGCGGCCGGCCAGCCAGGTGGTGGCGACAAAGGTGCCCACCAGCAGCAGCATGCTCAAGGCCAGCTGCCACACCGGTGCATTGCCCATGGCCACACGCACCATCATCACGATGGGACTGGTGAAGGGAATGAGGCTGCACCAAAGCACCATAGCGCTGCCTGGATTGTAGACCGCCGCCTGTGCCGTGAAGATGGCGAAGACCATGGGCAGCGTGACCGGGAACATGAACTGCTGGGTGTCCGTCTCGCTGTCCACCGCGGAGCCGATGGCGGCGAGCAACGAGCTGTACAGCAGGTAGCCACCGATGAAGTAGAAGAGGAACATGCCCAGGGTGAGCGGCCAGTCGATCTTCTTCAGGGCCTGCAGGAACTTGACATCCTCCATGTCAGGCATACCGGCCTGCTCGGCGAGCTGGCCCTGCACCTCGGTGGTCATCGGGGTGTTGGCGATCACCGCGGGATCGAAGCGGTCTTTCAGCAGGAGGGCCGATCCGGCGGTGACCAGGGTGGTGGTGATGGCGATCCAGAGCACGAACTGGACGAAGCCCACGAGCGCGATGCCGATGATCTTGCCCATCATCAGCTGGAAGGGCTTCACGCTGCTGATGAGCACTTCCACGATGCGGTTCTGCTTCTCCTCCATCACGCCGCGCATCACCTGCACGCCGTACATGAAGATGAAGATGAACATGAAGTAGCCGAAGAAGAAGCCGATGCCCGCCCGCTCCTGCTCCAGTGATTCCTCACCGAGCTTGGCGATGTCGAAGAGCTTCATCACGAGCGGCTTCCGCACGCGTCCGTATGCCTCGGGGTCGATCTGCTCATCCTTCAGCTTGGCCAGTTCGATGGTCTTTTCCAGCTCATTGGCGATCACCTTCTGCACGGTGACACTGGGCAGCTCCTTGTAGAAGAAGAGCACCGTGTTGGTGTTGAGGATGTCCTCGTTCACCTCCACCATGATGGTGTACGGACTGGCCTTGAAGGCCGAATCGGACCAGGGCCGGTTGTCCACGTAGTAGCTGACCTTGTCGCTGTCGCGGAGCCGGCCGCCGATGATCTGCGCCTCGTCCACCACCAGCACGCGGTGGTCGTCGCTCTCCTGGAGGCTCAGGTAGACCATCACCGTGACGCCCGCCGCGATGAGCACCGGGGCGAGGATGGTCATGATGAGGAAGCTGGGCTTGCGCACCCGCGTGATGAACTCGCGCCAGATGATGAGCTTGATCTTGTTCATGGACGCTTGGTTGTCCGTTGTCTGTTGGTCGTTGTCCGTGGAGCGGTGTGCGTGGCCTCCCTTATTCGGTCATGCCCGGGGTCACGGCGGTGGGTTCCTTCTCGCCTACCACCCGGATGAAGATGTCGTGCATACGCGGCACCTCCTCCTGTACGCCATGCACCTCCACCGCGCCGATCACCTGGCGCAGCACATCGTTCAGCGACACGCCCTTGCCCAGCTTCACCTTGGCCACGGCATACTCACCACCCTCCTGCACATCCACCAGCTCACCGGTGAACGAGAGCGCATTGGCGAAGGCCACGCGGGTGCCCTTGTACTCGATGCGGTAGGTGTTGGTGCCGTACTGCCGGCGGATCTCGCGCACATTGCCATGCAGCATCAACCGGGACCGGTCGATGAGCCCGATGTTGTCGCAAAGCTCCTCCACGCTGGCCATGCTGTGCGTGCTCAGCATCACGGTGACCCCGGCATCGCGCAGGCGCAGGATCTCGGTGCGGATCAGCTCGGCATTGATGGGGTCGAAGCCGCTGAAGGGTTCATCGAGGATGAGCAGCTTGGGCTCGTGGAGCACGGTGGTGATGAACTGCACCTTCTGCGCCATGCCCTTGCTCAGCTCCTCCACCTTCTTGTTCCACCAGCTGCTCATCTCCCACCGCTCGAACCAGGCCTTGAGGCGTTTGGTGGCCTCGCCCTTGGGCAGTCCTTTGAGCTGGGCCAGATAGAGGGCCTGCTCGCCCACCTTCATCTTCTTGTAGAGCCCGCGCTCCTCGGGCAGGTAGCCCATGCGCACCACGTCCTCCGGGCCCATGGGGTGGCCGTCCAGGGTCACCGTGCCCTCATCGGGGCCAGTGATGCGCGTGATGATGCGGATGAGGGTGGTCTTGCCGGCGCCGTTGGGACCCAACAGCCCGAAGACCTGGCCGGAGGGCACATCCATGGTAATGCCGTCCAGCGCGGTGTGGCTGCCGTAACGCTTGGTGATGCCTTCGAGGTGGAGCATGCGGAATGGATCGGGGCGAAGATAGCCGCCGCGCACGCGGGCTACCGGCCGCACGTGGATCCGCCCGACCGATGGTCCAATGCAGAGGACCTATCGCCCCCATTCCACGCGCACCCCGGCGGTGAGCCAGCGGCCCGGCAGCAGCACGTTGCCACGGTCCACCTGCTCGGCATCCAACAGGTTGGTGGCGCCCACGTGCAGCGTGACCCGACCGATGGTCCGATCGATACGCAGGTCCAGGCGCAGCGGTGCCGGATAGGCCACGGCCTGGCCATCGGGGAAGCTGGTGTAGGTGCTGTAACGGGTGCGCCACGACAGGTCCGTGCGGAACATCCACCGTTCGGCCACGCGCTGCACCCACCAGAGCACGGCATTGTGCTCCAGGTGATCGAGCACGTACAGGGAAGTGAAGGGGAAGTCCTGCTGATCGGACCACTGGTAGGCATAGAGCACGCCTCCCCTGCCCTTCCCTGCGCCTGGCTTCAGGTCGAACTGCAGTTCCACGCCGTTCAGGTCCACCTGGGTGAGGTTGGTGGCCTGTGTCACGGGATCGCCGGGCAGGCGCACCCAGTCGATGAGGTCATCGCCCATGCGGCGCCAGGCACAGACCACCAGGCTCCAACGGTCGCGGTGGATGCGGTGCCCCAGCTCCAGGTGTTCGGCATGCTCGGGCTGCAGGTCCTTGCTGCCCTGGGCGCCGCCGCGCGTGTAATAGAGGTCCGTCCAGGTGGGAAAGCGGAAGGCGCGTCCCGCGTTCGCATAGGTCACGTGCCCTCCGGACCAGCGGTGGTAGAGGTCGATCCCCGGGGCCCATTCAGGGGCGAAGTCGGAATTCGTGTTGAACAACACGCCCACATCCACGCCCCAGCGGCCCAGCTCCACGCGATGGTCCAGGTGGAGCGCCAGGTTCTGTCGTTGCGTTCCGCGCGTGAAGGGCTCGCGGGCACCGGGCGCCTCGATGGGCTCATCCAGCGGCTCGCCGAGCACGTTGCTGCGTATCCGTTCCCAGCGGGCATGTGCGGCCAGCGCCGTGGTACCGGCCTTCCAGCGGCGCTGCACCGCGGCATCGGTCCCGGAGACCTGCGTGCGGTGGCGGTTGTGGAAGGTGTAGAAGAAGGTGGGCGTGAACCGTGCGGTATCGGCCTCGCCGCGGATGAAGTAGCCATCGGCATACCGGTAGTAGCCATCGCTCTCGCGGAACAACTGGAACTGGTCATCATGCCGCCGGTGATAGGCCTTCACCTGCCACTTCCATGGCGCGGCGTTGTTGCGCACCTCGGCCGCCGCGAAGTAGCTGCCGATGATCTCCTGCTGATCGGGATAGGTCGATGAGTAGTAGTTCTGGGCACCGAAGCGGCGGTGCAGGCCGGCGAGCTGGCCCTTCACCTCGATCCGTCGTAACCGATGGAGTGCGGACAGATGCACGCCGGTGCGGTCCATGTCGCTGTTCGGCATGTAGCCGTCGTGGCTTCCATGGAAGGCGGACAGGCGCACCCCACCCTTCGGGCCACCCAGGTCCTGCGAAGCGCGCAGGAGGTAGGCGCCGTACTCGCCCCCTTCCACCTGAAAGCTGCCCTTGCGGCCCATGGGCTCCCGCGTCACCACGTTGATGGCACCGGTCATGGCCCCGGCGCCGAAGGTGCGGGCCGCGCCGCCGTAGAGCACCTCGATGCGCTCGATGCCGTCCCCCATCAGGGGCAGGTTCATCAGGTGGTGGCCCGTTTGCGGGTCGGTCATGGGGATGCCATCCACCAGCACCAAGGCCTGGTCGAAGGTGCCACCGCGGATACCGATATCGGTCTGGGCATCGAAGGGTCCGCGCTGCCGCACATCCACCAGCGTGGCCGTGCGAAGCAGTTCGCTCACCTCGGGACGCGGGGCGGTGCGGACCTGTAGGGTATCCAGCACCTGCAAGTGGCGCGCCGTGCGTGGCAACGGGCTGGAGATGCGGGTGGCCGTGACCTGCACCGTGTCCAGGCTGCGGGGCGGGGGTTGCTGGGCCTGGCCTTCAGCAGAAAGGGCCACCACGAGGCCGATGAGCAAGGCTTGGAAGGTGCGGGGCACGTGCATGGGGCCGCGAAGTTGCATCGGGACCGGTCATCGGGCCATGTCCTGCGCGAACCCGCCATCCCTCATGGCCGGTTCAGAGCGGGCTGGGTAACTTCCCCCGCTGAAGACCGGACCATGGCCGCAGCAACAGGATATCGCGCCATTTTGGAGGAAGTCGGGGGCATCGCCGCCTTCACCGGTCGTTTCTTCGCGAACGCCTTCCATGCCCGCTTCGAGTGGAACGAGCTCCTGCGGCAGTCGACGAAGAACGGGTACAACTCCCTGGCGCTGGTGGGGATCACCGGCTTCATCATGGGCCTGGTGCTCACCGTGCAGAGCCGGCCCACCCTGGCCAGCTTCGGGGCCGAGAGCATGCTGCCCTCGATGGTGGCCATCAGCATGGTGCGCGAGCTGGCCCCGGTGATCACCGCCCTGATCTGTGCCGGCAAGATCGGCAGCAGCCTGGGCGCCGAGCTGGGCAGCATGAAGGTGACCGAGCAGATCGATGCCATGGAGGTGAGCGGCACCAACCCCTTCCGCTACCTGGTGGTGACCCGGGTGTGGAGCACCACGCTGATGCTGCCGGTACTGGTGGTGCTCGCCGAGGCCATCGGCATCTGGGCCAGCTGGATCGGCGTGAACCTGCGGGATACGGTCTCCTGGGACCTCTTCTACCGGCAGGTGTTCGAGAGCCTTGAGTTCAGCGACTTCGTGCCTTCCTTCATCAAGAGCTACTTCTTCGGCTTCGCGATCGGCATCATCGGTTGCTACAAGGGCTTCAACACCGAGAAGGGGACCGAGGGGGTGGGCATCTCCGCGCACAGCAGCGTGGTGGTGGCCTCCCTGGTCATCTTCATCATCGATCTGGTGGCCGTGCAGATCACCGACATCATGGGGCTCAACTGATGGAAGGCACGAGGACCATGACCAAGGGCGATCCCGTGATCAGCGTGCGCGGGCTGTGCAAGTCGTTCGGCGAGAACCATGTGCTGCGCGACTTCGACCTGGACGTGTTCCGCGGCGAGAACGTGATGGTGCTGGGCAAAAGCGGATCGGGCAAGAGCGTCCTGATCAAGTGCATCGTGGGCCTGCTCACGCCGGACAAGGGTCGCATCACCGTGCTCGGCCAGGAGGTGCATGCGCTGGACCAGCAAGAGCTGGACCGCCTCCGGGTGAAGATCGGCTTCCTGTTCCAGAGCAGCGCCCTGTACGATTCCATGACCGTGGAGGAGAACCTGGAGTTCCCCCTGCGGCGCCACTGGATGTCCACCAGCAAGGGGGAGACCGATGCCCTGGTGGATGAGGTGCTCACGGCCGTGGGTCTGGCGCACACCCGGAAGATGTACCCCTCGGAGCTCTCGGGAGGCATGCGCCGCCGCATCGGCCTGGCGCGGACGCTGATCCTGAAGCCCGAGATCATGCTGTACGACGAGCCCACCACCGGCCTGGACCCGATCACGGGCAAGGAGATCGTGGAGCTCATCCTGCAGCTCCAACGCACCTACAACACCTCGTCCATCATCATCTCGCACGACCTGAATGTGGCGAAGCTCGCCGCGGACCGGATCGCGTTGCTGTATGAAGGGCGTAATCATCTGGAAGGCACCTACCAGGAGCTGCTCGCATCCACCGACCCGGTGGTGCGGCAGTTCTTTATCTTCATGTAGATGGCGAACACCAAAGGCGACAACATCCGGCTCGGGCTCTTCGTGCTCGCGGGCACCGTGGTGCTCATCGTGGGGCTGTACATGCTGGGCAGCAAGCAGGACCTCTTCAGCCGCAACATCACCGTCACCACCACCTTCCAGCAGGTGGGCGGCCTGCGGCCGGGGAACAACGTGCGCTACGCGGGCATCAATGTGGGCACCGTGAAGGGCATCACCATCGTGAGTGACACGTCCGTGCTGGTGGAGATGGCCATCCGCGCCGATGAGGCCGCGCACATCCGCGACAACGCCATCGCCAGCCTGGGCAGCGATGGCCTCATGGGCAACAAGCTGGTGAACATCGGGCCGGGCGACGGGCCGAGCAACCCGGTGGCGGATGGCACCCCACTGCGCTCTTCCGTGCCGTTGGACACCGACCAGATGATGCGCACACTGGACCGCACGAACGTGAACATGGCGTCGATCACGGATGATCTGCGTGTGCTGGCCCAACGGCTCAACACACCCGGTAGCTTGGTACACCTGCTCTCCGACACGGTGCTTTCCGCCGACCTGAAGGCCTCGCTGGGTGACCTGCGCGCGGCGGCGGAACATGCCCGTAACGCCAGCGCCAGCGTGGAGGCCGTGATGGCCGACGTGCGCGCCGGCAAGGGCGCCATCGGTACCCTGGTGGGCGACCCGGCCGCGGAGGACCAAGTACGACAATGGCTGTCGTCCATGCAGACGCTGGCCGACTCCCTGGCCTCGGCCTCGGCGCAGATCGACCGCTTCACCACGGCCTTGAACAGCCCGGGCAGCCTGGGCCATACGCTCACGCAGGATACCGCTGTGGCGGGGGATGTGCGCCGCACCTTGTCGCAACTGGAACGGAGCAGCGTGATCCTGGAGGAGGACCTGAAGGCGCTGCAAAGCAACTGGCTCTTCAAGAGCTACTTCAAGGACCAGGAGAAGGAGCGCAAGAAGGAGGAGCGCAAGAACGCGAAGGAGCTGAAGCGCGATGGCCGCGCGCGGCCCTGATCACGGCAGGAAGCGTTCCCGCTCGTGCGGCAGCGGCAGCCGGCAGCTTTCCTTCTTCCCGAACCACCGGTAGCGCCGGCGGGCGATGAGGTCATACACCCCATCACGCACCGGACGGGGCACCACGCGCAGCCCGGCGAGCAGACGCCAGGGTCCGCCCACGTACGTCAGCGCCCGGAGCGCAGCCTCGGAACGCAGGTGCAGGTCGTCCGCATCGAGCAGGACCAGGGTATCCATGTGCTCCGTCAACCGCTCGGGCAGCAGGCGTTCGGCCGTTGCACCCTGCAGCGGCGCGAACCGCAGCACACCGCGACGGTCCCAACGCAAGAGGCGGTCCACCGAGGCATTGCACAGGCCGCAGACCCCGTCGAAGAAGACGATGGGATGTTCCGGAGAGGTTGCTGCGGACATGATGGGGCAAAGCTACCCTGGTAATGCAGCCTCGCGGTCCCGATCCGTACCTGACCTGCCCAGGGCTGAACTTGTGGGCCGAACGTCCAACGCTCAAGCATCCACCTCCTGGCCGAAGGCGGCGCACAACTCCCGGAACATGATGTAAGCCGCCATCTCGCGGATGGAGAACACGAAGTGCGGATGGTTGAAATAGGACTCCCCGTTATTGTCCACAATGCGCTGGCTCACTGCATCCAGGATCACTGTGCCCCGCTTGGTCAATGTGGCATAGTAGGCCTCGCTACCCATGGCGGCCTTGCTGACGTATTGAATGCAGTAACGCTTCTCCATGTCATGGTACAGGACGGACTCATCCACAAAGGCCTCCGCCCCACATACTTCACACTGGAACAGGTTCACCCGCTGCTCCCGCACCATCAACGCCGCTTCCGGGTCCTTTGCGTTCACCGCGCTCCACACCAACATCCGCTGTTCGCGGCCGCAGGCCGGGCACCTCATCTCTTCCATCCGTTTTATGGACATGGCACCGGGTTCTTTCGGCAAGATAGCAGGCAGGGTCTTCAGCCTGGCCATAAGCGGCCAAGGCCCCCTTTACCTCCAGTAATGGGCTGCTGAACCTTCGGGAAGCTCAAAGGACGGCTACGGAGAACAGTGGCCGAAGGCTACTTGGAACCTACGTGGTTGCGCGTAGCCACAGGCTAGGCACAGAACGGGGCTGCTATGGTCCGTGATACCCTTCTGCAAGTGGAGGGGGGGGGTAAACAGCCTGTAGTAGAATTCCACTACATTTGACCTGCCTGGTACGCATGAAGGTCGGCTCCATGCCGTTGAAGCGAAAGCTTCTTAGTGCGCTCCGGGCATTTTCTTTTCAGGGCAGTTTGTTGGCGCTGGTCAGCGGGTGCTTGGGACCATAGTAGTTCTGAAAGCCCTTGTAGTTGTCCACATCGTACAGGTCCAGTACCGTGGACACCCGCTCCTTCACAAAGTCGTAATACCGGATTTCGCCGCGCTCAAAGACGCGTTGCACTGCCCAGCAGAAGTAGTCTGCGAGGTTCAGCAGCGGCTCGGTTGTCGGGGTTTGCACATTGAAGACGAACTCGTTCTGTACGGGTGCCTCAAAGTGCTTGCGAGCATACCGTTCTCTGGCCAGCTCCAGGCCCCGCGTTAGGTTCGTATGGGAGGTGGTGTTCCCCCGTTGGGAGATGTTCAGGACGAACCTCGGGTACTTATGCACTTTGTCCTTCAACAGGTGGCTGAGCAGGTCGGCATAGAGCTCTGCGCTGCTTCCCTTGTGCTTCCCGTCGAAGTGCTTGGGGACTTTGCGCGCAACAACTGCTTGGAATGAGCATTTCGTGGCCATGATGAGCTCGAAGCCCTGCTTCCGCACCTCTGGAATATCGTCCTTGGCGTGGAGGTAGTATCCGAACTTGTTGATCTTCTTCTGAATGCTCGGCACGTCGCGGTAATAGGGGTCATTGGCGATCGCAGATTGTAATGCCCTTACCCGCTCACGCACGGGCTCTAATGGCTCCTTCACGTTCAACATCCCAAGAATGAAGCACTTGGAAACGCCCTCCTGACCAACGACCAACGCGTTCCCCTTGCCATAGAAGGTAGTGTCCCCCGCCTCGTCCAGAAAACGGTGGTACTTCCAGGTGGGTTCTTTCTTCTCTTCGGCCATTTCGTTCCGCCATTATACCCCCTTCTTCCGCCCCCGCTTCGGCTTCACTTCGGCCAGCAAGCCTTTGGTATACTCCTCATACAGCTCGAAGAGATACTCCACCCGCTTCGCATCGCTGGTGAACGGCTGCGGCCGGTAGCACTTGTCCACCGCCTTGTCCAACACCTGGTGCGCCTTCAGCAGCGCGGGCGGCATGGTGAGCGGGTCGTACAGATCGGCCAGGGAACTGCCGGGGAACTGCGCCCGCGCATCCAACACCCCCTGCGCCGCCAAGTCCACCGCCGACTTCTGCTCCGCGCTGGGGGACGCAGGCCAAGGGAAGTTGTTGTAGACGATGTCCTTCGAGTAGCGATAGTCGCTCTTTATTCGGCCGCACACGTAACGAACCCATGCCATGTGCATCGAGCTGGACATTACACCGAAGTGATATGTGCTCGCATCAGGTAGTGACATGCAACTGTCTGATACGATCGACCCCTTGTCAAAGAAGCCCATCGTGATGAAGCTCCTGTTCTCTGAGAAGTGCCTCGGAATGGCGATGGTCGTGTTGGGGTTGTTCCTATCGCGGAACAGAGCAGGGGTTGCTGCGAACTTCCGTGTCGATGGTGCAACGCTCGCCTCACGGAACTTCTTCACCTCAGCTATCCGCTCAATAATGGCGGGGTGCTTCTTCAACTCTGAAGGGTCAGCGTCCACGAGCCACAAACACCATCGATTGATCCCATTCAAGAACTCCCGTGCGCTGATCAGCGGCCGGACGTATGCACCTGCTGAAGGGTCAAGCTTCAAGAATGCCTCTTTTTCGGTGTCCTCAAGGATGA
>CAUJFM010000387.1 GCA_963169595.1 Bacteroidota bacterium
GCCGTGGTCCCGTAGACATACTGGGTGTAGGCCGGATTGGCGAGGAAGGACAGCGATCCTTCGCCGCCCTCCTCGATCTTCGAGAGCCGGCTGACGGTGGCATTGGGATCGCCTTCCACGGTGCCTTGAAGGAGTTGGGCGATCTGTGCGGCGGTGAATTGCATGGGGTTGGAATGTGGACCGCCAAGGTAGGAGGGAGAGTGGTGAGAGTGGCGAGTAGCGAGTGGTGAGCGAATGCCCCCTCTTCCGGCGCGTTTCGCTGAGGGGCATTCACTCGCCACTCGCAGGCCGAAGGCCGAACTCGCCACTCGCCTACTCGTTCAACCCCGATCTTTGCCCTCCGATGAACCCCATCGACGTCCGCGAAAAGGTCCGCCTGCTGCCGCACACCCCCGGCGTGTACCAGTTCTTCGATGCCGAGGGGAAGATCCTCTACGTGGGCAAGGCCAAGAGCCTTCGTCACCGCGTGAGCAGCTACTTCGCCAAGGACCACCCCGACGGCAAGACACGCCTGCTGGTCAAGCGCATCGCCGACCTGCGCGTGATCCACGTACCCACCGAGTTCGAGGCGCTGCTGCTGGAGAACAGCCTCATCAAGGAACTGCAGCCGCGCTTCAACATCAACCTGCGCGACGACAAGAGCTTCCCCTTCATCCGCATCCGCAACGAACGCTTCCCCCGCGTGGAGGGCATGCGCAACCCCGAGGACGACGGCAGCGACTATTTCGGTCCCTACGCCAGCGTGCGCACCATGAGAACGGTGCTTGGACTGGTGCACAAGCTCTACAAGCTCCGCACCTGCAACTACGACCTCACGCCGAAGAACATCGAGCAGAAGAAGTTCAAGCGCTGCCTCGAATACCACATCGGCAACTGCAAGGCGCCCTGCGAAGGACTGCAACCCCAGGCCGAGTACGATGCCAACATGGAGCAGGTGCTGCAGATCGTCAAGGGGCGCGTGAGCGGGCTCATCAAGGTGCTGAAGGAGCAGATGCAGCTACACGCCGAGCGGCTCGAGTTCGAGGCCGCCGAGGACTACCGTCAAAAACTGGAGCGCTTGGAGCAGTATCGCGCCAAGAGCATCGTCGTCAACCCCGACATCGGCGACGTGGACATCTTCGGGCTGGTGAGCGATACCGGCAGCACCTACGTCAATTACATGCGCGTCATCGACGGCGCCGTGGTGCACGGCATCACCATCGAGCTCAAGCGCAAGCTGGACGAGAGCGATGTGGAGATGCTGCAGGCCGCCATCGCCGAACTGCGCCAGCGCTACAAGAGCCTCGCCCCCGAGGCCATCGTGCCCTTCGATCCGGAGATCGAGGTGCCCGGCGTGCGCTTCACTGTGCCGCAGCGCGGCGACAAGAAGCAGCTGCTCGACCTCTGCGAGCGCAACGCCCGCTATTTCATGCTGGACAAGCAGAAGCAGGAGAAGCTCACCGATCCCGAGGGCGCCACCACCCGCATTCTGGAGCAGCTGAAGCAGGACCTGCGCCTCAGCGAACTGCCTCGGCACATCGAGTGCTTCGACAACAGCAACACCCAGGGCACCGACCCCGTCAGTGCCTGCGTGGTCTTCAAGGACGCCAAGCCCAGCAAGAAGGACTACCGCCACTTCAACATCCGCACGGTGGAAGGGCCGGACGATTTTGCCAGCATGGAGGAGGCCGTGGAGCGCCGCTACAGCCGGCTCGTCACGGAGGGCGAGCCGCTGCCCCAGCTCATCGTCATCGACGGTGGCAAGGGCCAGCTGGGCGCCGCGCTCAACGCGCTGGAACGGCTGGGCCTGCGCGGCAAGATCGCCATCATCGGCATCGCCAAGAAGCTGGAGGAGATCTACTTCCCCGGCGATCCCTTCCCGCTCCACATAGACAAGCGCAGCTCCTCGCTGAAGGTGATCCAGCACATGCGCAACGAGGCCCACCGCTTCGGCATTACGCACCACCGCGGCAAGCGCAGCAAGCGGATCATCCGAACGGGGCTGGAGGAGATCCCGGGTATCGGCCCCGGAACGGCGAAGAAGCTGCTCACCCGTTTCGGCAGCATCAAGGGCATACGTGAGGCACTGCCTGAGGATGTGGTGGCCGAGGTGGGCGCGAAGAAGGCGGAAGTGGTGCTGAAGGCCCTGGCCGAGGCGAATTGAACGGAGCATGGCGTGCGTTTCCGTTCTGCTGCCCTTCCACAATGCGGGTCAGGGTCTCGACGAGGCGATCGCCAGCATCGCTTGGCAGACTCATAGTGATCTGGAGCTGTTGCTGATCGACAACGGCAGCACGGATGGGGGGCCTTCGATCGCGATGAGCTGGGTGGAGCGCGACGCGCGTATCCGGCTGTTGCAGGAGCCGCGCATCGGCATCGCCCATGCGCTGAACACCGGGCTAGCCCATACCCAGGGCAGCTATATCGCCCGCATGGATGCAGATGACGTGAGCCACCCCGAGCGTCTGGCCAAGCAGGTGGGCTATCTGGAAGCACACCCTGAGATCGGTGTGCTCGGAACACGCACGACATTCGCCACCACGGTGGAGAAGAGCAGCGGCATGCGATGGTTCGTGGACTGGCAGAACGCGATCCTGACACCGCACTACCACGATGTGAAGCGCTTCGTGGACGCGCCCCTCGCACACCCCACAGTACTGTTCCGCCGCGAACTGGTGGAGCGGCACGGCGGTTACGATACCGGTCCGCTGCCGGAGGACCACGAGTTGTGGCTGCGCTGGATGGATGCCGGGGTGCGCTTCGCGAAGCTGCCCGAGGAGCTGCTCACCTGGAACGATCATGCCGGCCGGTTGAGCCGTACGCATCCCAACTACAGTGTGGACGCCTTCTTTACCACCAAGGCGAAGTGGCTGGCACGATGGATGCACCGCACGTTGAACGGTCGGCCGGTGATCATCGCCGGCACCAGCGGTCTGTGTCGCGCCCGCGCCGCGATGCTGGAGGCCGAGGGCATCCACATCATGGGCTTCACCGATGTGAGACCGCGGGAGGTCCCTGGCTATGCCTTCATTCCGCACCATGCGCTGCCACCCGCTGGGGAGGCCTTCATCGTTTCGTTCATCAGCCAGCGGGGTACGGGAGACCGGATCGCAGCCTTCCTCATTTCTCGCGGCCTGGAGGAAGGCGTGGATTTCATCCTGGCCGCCTGAGCTCTGTGACCTTGGTTACCAACCGGCGTGCGCCGTCTGTGGACCTTCGTGCAACAACGAATACCCATGCGCCTGCCCCTTATTACCTTGCTCCTGATCGCCGTTGGTGTGAATGCCCAGGACCTGGGTACACGCCGATTGGTGCTCCAGGAGGTGACCATCCCGGGCATGCCGGGCATTCATTCCTTCGCTTGGGGCCAGCATGATGGGGAGTGGCTGTTGATCGGTGGTCGTACCGATGGCCTTCACCGGCGGCAGCCCTTTGCGGCGTTCCTGGCGGCGGACAACAACACCTCGGCCTATGTGGTGGACCCCGTCACACAGCAGGTCTGGAGCGCCCCGCTGAGCAGCCTGCCTGTGCCGGTGTTCGAGCAGTTGCAGTGCACCAACATGGAGTTCGAGCAGCGGGGCAATACGCTGTACATCATCGGCGGCTACGGTTTCTCCCCCACGGCGAACGACCATATTACGCATGCAAAGCTCACCGCAGTGGATGTGCAGGGGGCGATCACGGCCATCAAGACCGGCGGTCCGCTGGTGCCTCACTTCCGCCAGATCGACGATGTGCGCATGGCGGTCACCGGAGGCTATCTGGGTGTGCTGAACGACGACTTCTACCTGGTGGGTGGTCAGCGGTTCATCGGGCGCTACAATCCGCAGGGTCCTGACTTCGGTCCCGGGTTCATTCAGGAGTACACCAACGCCATTCGACGCTTCGCCATTGCCGACGATGGGGTGAACCTCGCCATCACCGACTACGTGGAGACCATCGATACGGTGAACCTGCATCGTCGCGACTACAACCTGGTGGCCCAGGTCTTCCCGGGTGGAACGCAGGGCTTCACGGCCTTTACGGGGGTGTTCCAGTACGTGGACAACATCCCCTGGCTGAACATAGTGGACATCACTCCGCAGGGATACACGGTGGTGCCGGGGTTCGAGCAGCTGCTGAACCAGTACCACACCGCCCACCTGCCTGCCTGGTCCGCACAGGCGGAACGAATGAGCACGGTCTTCTTCGGCGGCATCGGTCGGTATTATTTCGACGCGGAAGGCCAGTTGTGGGATGACCCTAACGTGCCCTTCGTGAACACGATCAGTCGCGTGGAGCGTGCCGCGAACGGCAGCATGACCGAGTCGGCCATCGGCACCATGCCGGCACTGCTGGGTTCAGGTGCCGAGTTCATCATCGGACAGGATGTTCCCCAGGTCTTTGGGGGCATCATCGATCTGGATGCCCTCAGCGGGGATACGGTGGTGGCCGGGTACGTCGTGGGGGGCATCGCGAGCAGTGCGGCCAACATCTTCTTCATCAACACGGGCACCCAGAGCGATGCCAGCACCCGGGTCTTCCGCGTGCTGCTGGTGAATGATGTGAGCACCGGTTCGCCGGCCGATGCGGCGGAGTCGGAACTGCTGCAGGTGAGCCAGATGGACGGCATGCTGTACATCGATGTGGCCCCTCCCGTGGCCGGCGCGGTGGAGATCGACCTCCTGGACAGCAACGGACGCCTGGTCCGCCGCATACTGGACGCACGCATGGTGCCGGGCACACAGCGGCTCCACACCGATGTGCGGGACCTTTCCAAGGGCGCTTACCTGGTGCGGTTCACCCAGGGGGCAACGCAGCGGACCGTGCGTTTCGTAAGGTAGGCCCGGCTGGTCGCCACTTTCGCTGTCGGACCTGGTGCCCGGGCATCGTTCCTTCGCGGTATGCAACTCACGGACGATCTGCTGCCACATCTGGAGACCCTTCGCCAACGACACCGGGAAGGTGCGCTTCGCACCCTTGGAGCCCGGCGTGCTGCCTTGGAGCGCTTGTGGCATGCCTTGCGGGAGCATGAGGAGGACCTGCTGAAGGCCCTGGCTGCTGATATGCGGAAGCCCCGGTTCGAGGGCTATCTGGCCGATGTAGGGCTGGTACACAGCGAGCTCAGGCATACCCTGCGGCACTTCGGTGAATGGATGCGTACCGAGCATCCGCCCACACCGCTGACCCTGCAGGTGGCCAGCAGCCGGATGCGCCCCGAGCCCTTGGGGGTGGTGCTGATCATCGCACCATGGAACTACCCCGCCCAGTTGGTGTTCAATCCGCTCATCGCCGCCATCGCGGCCGGCAACCATGCCGTGGTGAAGCCCAGCAACGAGACCCCCCATACCAGTGCGGTGGTGGAGCGGATCCTGCGGAAGGCCTTGCCGGATGAGGTCCTGGTGGTGCAAGGGCCCGGCAGCGAGGTCGGTCCCCGGTTGATCGAGCGCTTCCGCTTCGATCACATCTTCTTCACCGGCAGTCCGGCCGTGGGCCGGAAGATCATGGCCATGGCGGCCCCACACCTCACGCCAGTCACCTTGGAGCTTGGCGGCAAGAGCCCGGCCATCGTGGACCGCAAGGTGGACCTGGACCGTGCGGCCCAGCGGATCGCGTGGAGCAAGTACTTCAATGCG
This sequence comes from Bacteroidota bacterium, assembly GCA_963169595.1. Lineage (GTDB taxonomy): Bacteria > Bacteroidota > Bacteroidia > Flavobacteriales_F > PHOS-HE28 > PHOS-HE28. The sequence goes on from CAUJFM010000387.1 coordinate 5,595, forward strand.
GGCCAGACCTGCATCGCCACCGACCATGCGTTGGTGCATGCCGATGTGCACGATGCCTTCCTGGATGCGGTGGTGGAACACCTCAAGCGGTTCTATGGTCCCGATCCGCAGCAGAGCCCTCATTTTGCCCGCCTGGTGAACGACCGCCGCTTCAACACGGTGGCCGGCTACCTCTCACAAGGACAAATGGTCGTTGGGGGTCAACGTGATGCGGCAGATCGGTACATCGCACCGACCGTGCTCGCAGATGTCCCCCTGGGTGCCTCCTGCATGAACGAGGAGATCTTCGGCCCGGTGCTGCCGGTGCTTCGCTGGACGGAGCGGGAGGAGGTGCTGGACATCGTGGCCCGGAATCCCTATCCGCTTGCCACCTACGTGTTCAGCAGTGACCGCAAGGCGCAGGCGTTCTTCACCGATCGCATCCCCTTTGGAGGGGGCTGCATCAACCATTGCATGCTCCAGTTCGGCAATCCCGACATGCCGTTCGGCGGCGTGGGCACCAGTGGCATGGGGCGCTATCACGGCAAGGCGGGTTTTGATCTGTTCTCGCATCGCAAGGGCATCGTCCATGCGAGCACCTTGATCGAGCCGGGCCTGCAACTGCCGCCGTACACCGCTGCCAAGGAGCGTGTGCTGCGGTGGTTCCTGTAGGTCGGGTGTTGGGTGCAGGTGGTACATTGCGCCAATGCGGAAGTCCCTCTTTTCCCTGGTCTGTGTGATGGTGGTCGGCCTTCTCCCGGTGGACCTGCATGCGCAGGATGTGCTGGATGCGATCGCCCGTGATGTTTGTCCCTGCCTGGGTGACCTGAGCGCGCCCATGGGCAAGGACAGCCTCACCATGAAGCTGGGTGTGTGCATGCTGCAGGCCTCGATGCCGCACCAGAAGGAGTTGAAGAAGAAGTACGGTGTTGACCTGGCCCGGTTCGACGGGGAAAGCGGCGAGAAGCTGGGCGGCTTGATCGCAGTGAAGTTGATCACCTCCTGCCCTGATTTCATGCCATTGGCGATGCGACTGGCCGAGGATGACGCACCGCCTCCCGTCGCACCCGGACCCGCGGTCCGGACCGTCCATGGCTCCGTTCAGGAGGTCACTCCCTCGCAGTTCCTCACCATCACGGTGCGCACGGAGGATGGTCGCACCTATGACCTGTTGCTGCTGGACCACGTCCCGAACGTGGAACAGATCAGCCAGGACCCGGCGAAGGCGCGGGGATTCCAAGGGAAGTGGGGCTATGAGGAGCGTGAGTTCTTCGACCCCTATACACGCTCCTACCGCACCTACCGCGTACTGCGGACCCTCGAGCCCTAACCGGCGTCGATCACCCGTTCCCCACGGACAGGCCGCAGTGCGTCACGGATCAGTTTCAGGTACTGCTCGTCGCATTCCATGATGGCCGTGGTGCGCACGGTTTGCGGTGATACCCAATGGCGGTAGCCGCTCACGTTCTCGCGCTTGCAGAACTCATCGAGGTGATGCAGGAAGTGCTCGGCCGTGGTTACGGAATCCGGCCCGAAGAAGTCCCAGTGGAAGCGAAGGAGGCCCATTGATCGGAAGCGGCAACTTTGCACAAAGGTGGATAC
>CAUJFM010000388.1 GCA_963169595.1 Bacteroidota bacterium
CGTGCGCTCGTCGTCGGTGGTGGGCAGCGGTGCACTGAAGTCGCAGTGGGCCCGCAGGAAGGCCTCGTAGGCCGCCTCGTTGCGCGCGAAGGCGTTGGGCTCCGGGCGGCTGAACCAACCCGCTTTCTTCACGCCCTGTTGACGATAGCGCTGCTTGTAGGCCTCGCTCACTGCGGGCACATGGTCGATGATCTCCACCCGCGCTTTGGGATACAGCTGGGTGAGCAGGCGCCAGGCACAATAGGCCTGCAGCACCGAGCCGATGTTCACCACATGGTGGTAGGTGAGCAGTCCGATCCGCATCCGTTCGTCTATCGCTTGAAGTGGTTCAGGACCAGGCTGTGCACCACCGTCAGGTCCAGCCCTGGTGCCGTGGGGTCGACATCGCCCAAGTAACGCTCATCCACGGCGCAGAGCGCGGCACTGCTCTTCTTGCCACTGCCGATGTCACGCGGCAGACCGGTGAGATCGGACCAGTCCCGGTAGTAGGGGTTCTTCTGCACGGCCTGTCCCCGATGCTCGGGGAAGAGGTCCTCGGGGTGGTCCACCCACACTTCGGGCAGCAGGTCGTAGGCCGGGGCACCTGCGTGCAACCGGCGGAAGGGCCGGGCCACCAGCTTGTTCTCCTTCGCCACGGGATGGGCATTGAAGTCGCGGATGATGGCATCGGTGAGCGCATCGGCCTGCGCGCGGTCGATCGCCGGACCGCCAAAGCGCTGGTCGTGGAGGAAGATGCCCGGCACGTAGAAGTTGGCGAAGGCCTTGGTGGCCCCTTGGTCGATGGGCGTGAACGGAGGGAAGTCAGGGCGTGGGTGGGCGTTCAGCACCTGCCGCACTTCATGCGCGAAGCGGGCTTTGAGCTTGCCGGCCACACCGCTCTTGGCAGCCACGGCGCGGTCGCCCTTGTAGCGCAGGTAGCCCAGGTCCTGGAGCATGACGTTGAAGTTCATGCTCTTGCGGTACGGTGCGGCGCCGTGGTCGGACACCACCATCACCTGCTCAGGTTGGAGGCGGTCCACCATGTACTTCAGCGTGTCATCCAGCGCCGTATAGAACTGGCGGAGGAGGTAATGTACAGCCAGCTTGGGCTTCTTCTGCTCCATCAACTGCTCGATGGAGTACATGTAGATGTTGCTGAGGACAACGGGTTCCTTTTGCACCACGAAGCCCATGTCGATGGCCCCATCACGCTTCACCAGGTCCACATAGATCTTGGCCCTGCGCCAGATGGCCTCAATGCACTTATCGAAGAGCAGATCGCTGTGCCGGATGCCGGAGACGATGAAGCGGTTCTCCCACACCATCCGCTCGCTGATGAAGAGGTCCTGCAGTTCGGGAGGATGACAGGCGGCCAGCGGGATGCGGTCCTCCGGACTAAAGCCCCCTCCGGCACCGCCCAGCACCAGGCCGTTCAGCGCAGGCGCCGGCATCATGGTGGGCAGGTTCAACCAGGCGGCACGCTTGCCCAAGGCATCCACCTCGGCCCATAGCGGGCGCTTCGGGGCATTTACGGGATAGCTCTTGGAGCCGTAAGCCTGCGTGAACGCCAGCTTGCCGTTGAGCGCAGGCTGTTCATAGAAGGCCCCGGTGGTGGTGGGCGCAAGTCCGGAGAGCATCTTCACCCAGCCGCGGCTCCAGAGGTCCTCCTTCAGCGACAGCACGGCCGATCGCTCCAACAGAGAGCGGGTGAAGGGCATGTCGAAGAACTCGACCAGCCGCCGGTCCACACCATCCAATCCAAGGACGAGCAGTTTCATGAGGCTTGCAAGATTGTTCGCACATTGACCGGTAATGGCACGCTGCCCTTCGCATTGTCGGTCATCTTCTCCAGGAAGAAAGGCGTGGGCTGCGCGCTGAGGCGCAGCCGGGCGGCCTGCGGGGTCACCTCGATCTCACAAAGGTCCAGCACCCCTTCGAGCATGTCGCCACCGGGGAGCCAGGAGAAGTGCTCGATGCGGTAGCGGCCGGGCAGCAGGTCGGGCAGGTCGATGTGCACACGCAGGCGGAAGCGATCGCCGGCAGCCACCTCCATGCGGGCGGTGATGGCCCCTCGCGCGATGTACATGGTGCCCCGGGTCATCAGGTTGAAGGCATGCACCACCTCGTCGTGCACGGCGTTCACGGCGGTGTACTCCAGTTCCAGGTCCAGGCCCTGGGCCAGGTCGTGCACCGGGATGGTGCGCTCGGTGAGCACGGGGCCGGCTGCCCTGGCCACACCGGTAAGCACCACATGCCCCCGGCGGTTGGGGCTGTACTCGAAGATGGCCGCCTTGGTGCCGGCCGCGGCGGCGGTCTGTGCGTGCAGGTATTCGGAGCTCACGCTGGCGGTGTCACCGTCCATGCGGATGCGGCCATGGTCCATCCAGATGCAACGGGTGGCATTGCCGCTCACATCGTGCAGGTTGTGCGACACGATCACCACGGTGGTGCCGCGGTCCAGGGCCTGGCGCATGGCGCGCTGGGCCTTCAGGCGGAAGGCATGGTCGCCCACGGCCAGCACCTCGTCCACGAGCAGGATATCGGGCTCCACGGCCACGGCCACGGCAAAGCCTAGCCGGGCGGCCATGCCGGAGCTGTAGCTCTGCAGGGGCATGTCGATGAAGTCGGCGATGTCCGCAAAGGCCACGATCTCATCGAAGCGGCGGGCGGTCTCCTCGGCGGTGAGCCCGAGCACGGAGGCGTTCACATAGACGTTCTCGCGACCCGAGAGCACCGGGTCGAAGCCGGCCCCGAGGGCGATGAGCGCACCCACCCGGCCCCGCATCTCGATGCGCCCCTTGTCCGGTTTGATGAGGCCGTTGAGCATGCGAAGCATGGTGGTCTTGCCGGCGCCATTGTGGCCCAGGAGCCCCAGGCATTCGCCCCGGCGCAGGGAGAAGCTCACGTCCTGCACGGCCCAGAACTCGGCCTCGCGCAGCTGGTCGGTACGTGGCCGGCCCAGCAGTTCGCGGCCCAGGTCCGTCACACCATAGCGCAGCGAGCGCTTGAAGTCGCGGCAGAACTTCTTGGAGACGCCCTCCACCCGGATCAGTTCATCGCTGTGCATGGATCAGGAGCTCATGCGTTCAATGATGGCGGGCAGGGCGATGCGGAAGAGCACCCAGCCCAGGAGCAGCAGGCCCAGCGTGCAGCCCACCACCACCAGCCAGGCGCCCGGCATGGGCGCGGCCGAACCGGTGAGCCAGGCCCGGGCCGCGAGCACCAAGGGGGACATGGGGTTGGCGGCGAACAAACGGGCCGTGACCCCTTCGGTGGGCATGGCGAAGACCACCGGACTGATGTACATGAGGAATTGTGCAGCGATGGGCAGGGTGCGACCCACGTCCTTGTAGAGCATGCCCAGCGGTGCCAGCACCAGGCCCACCGAGAAGCCGGCCAGGATGAGGGCCAACGCGCCGAGGGGGAACAGGAGCAGGTGCAGGTCCGGCAACACACCGAAGAAGGCGATGGCAGGGACCAGGATCACCAGCTTCACCCCGGCACTGAAAAGCACCTTGTAGATGCCACTGAGCAGGAGCGCCTCGCGGGGGAAGTTCAACTTGGCCAGCATGCCCCGACCGGCGGTGAGCTGCGTGATGGGGCTGGAGAGGGCCTCGGTGAACAACTGCCACAGCATGGTGCCGCTGAACACGTAGGCCGGATACGGGATGTCCGTGGCGGAGAGCTTCACGATGCCCGTACCACTGAGGAAGATCCACATGGCCGTGCTCACCAAGGGGGTGATGAAGGCCCACAGGTAGCCGAGCAGGGAACCCCGGTACTGGGCCTTGATGTCGCGCACCGCCAGGCGCCGGGCCAGGTGCCGGCCGGCCAGCAGGTCGTCCACCATCTCCCGGAACATGAGCCGGGGCGCGCGCAGCGATGCAGCGGATGTGTAGACGGTGATCCGGCGCGCTGCGGCCGCGCGGGCAAACGGTCCGGATCGTTCGGCGGCTCGGTCGCTCATCCCTTCCTGTTCACCTCATGCACGCGTATCTGGCTTCCCTTCCTTGGGCGTGCCCTTGTCCCCTTTGGAACGCCGGCCATATCCGTAACCATACCCATACCCACTTCCATAGCCGTAGGCATAGCGGTAGCCATACCCGTAATTGGTATTGTAGTAGTACTTGCTCTTCTTCATCCGCACCCCGTTCAGGATGAAGCCCACGTTGCGGCCGGTGTTGGACTCCAGGGCCTCCAGGGCATTGTTCACGTGGTCCTTGTTGGCGAAGCGCGTGTTGAGCACGAAGAGCGTGGCATCCGTGTACCGCATCATCAGCAGGGCGTCCGTGATGAGGCCCACGGGCGGGGTGTCCACCATCACGTAGTCATACTCCAGGCTGGCCTCCTGGAACAGGGTGGCCAGGTGCTTGCTCAGGATGAGCTCGGAGGCGTTGGGGGGCGTGGGACCACTGAGGAGCACGTCGAAGTTCTCGAACTGGGTCCGCAGCACGCAATCGCGCCATTGGGCCTTGCCCACCAGCACGGTGCTGAGGCCCGTGGGGCTGCTCATGCCCAGGCCGGCGGCCACCTTGGGCTTGTGCAGGTCCAGTTCCAGCAGCAGCACGCGCTTGCCGGCCTTGGCCAGGATGGCGCTGAGGTTCACCGAGCAGAAGGTCTTGCCCTCGTTGGGGCGGTAGCTGGTGGTCATCACCACCTTGCCGCGGCCTTCGGGTGCGGGGATGTACTCCAGGTTGGTGCGCACCGTGCGGAAGCTCTCGGTGATGGCCGCCTTGGGGTCGCTGTCCACCACCACATAGTTCTCGGCGGCCTTGTCACTGGCGATGATCTCCCCGAAGATGGGCAGGGCAGTCAGCTCCTTGAGCTGGTCCATGTTCTCGATCCGATCATAGAACATCACCCGGATGAAGACCACGATCATGGACACGACCAGGCCGCCCAACATGAAGGTGTAGAGGATGCGCATCTTATCGGGCCGGACCACCCCGAGCGGACGGGCGCTCTCGATCACCTTGGTCTGCGGCACGATACCGGCCCGGGCGATCACCGTGCTGGCCCGCTTCTCCAGCAGGAAGAGGTACATCTTCTCGTTCACCTGCAGGCGCCGGTTGATCTTCAACAGGTCGCGCTGGCTCTTGGGCAGGTTCCGCAGCATGGCCTCGTAGTCGGCGATCTGCTCCTCCACATCGCCGATCTTGCCCTTGATGGCTTCCCGTGAGTTCTTGATGTAGGTGAGCAGGTTGGCACGGGTGTACTGGAGCGTTGAATCGAGCTGCTTGATGCTCATGTTCATCTCCGTGCCTTGGAAGAGCATGCGGTTGCGCTGCATCTGCCGGTCGTAGAGCTCGTTCAGGGTGCTCCGCAGGAAGGCATCGTCCATGATGAAGACGGCCGGCGGCAGCAGCTTCTCGTCGTCGCTGTTGAGCACATAATCCTCCAACGCATCCAGCGACTGGATGTCCAGTTCCATCCGCCGCTTCCTGTTGTCATAGCCCACCAGCTCGTTGAAGTACAGGTTCTCCTCCCGCGGCAGGTCGAGGATGTCCTTGCTTTCCTTGTAGTCCTGGAGCTCCCCCTCGTGCTGCTCGAGGATCACGGACACCTCGGCCAGTTGCTTGTCGATGTAACTGAGGGTGTTCTCGTTGATGTCGAACTCGCTCTGCAGGGTGTATTGGATGTAGACCTTGGACAGGGTGTCCAGGAACATCTTGGCGCGGGTGGCCACCTCATCCTCCATAGTCACCTCAAGGATGGAGGTGTAGTCCTGGTTGAGGACCTTCATGCGCTCGATGCAGCGCTTCACCAGGGCGATGCGCTCATGCCGGATGAACTGGTAGTCCGTGGCCGACAGGGTGTTGATGGTCTGGTCGTTCACATAGGGCGACTTGACCACCTTCAGGATGTAATCCTGCTCCTGGACGCTCTGATCGAAGGGGTATTCCTTGGTGATCAGGGCCCCGCCCAGGTCGTAGCTGATGCTGTAGCGCTTGGTGTCGATGATGCGCAGGTCGATGGGGCGCTCGTAGAGCTTGTTGTTGAGCACCTGCATCTCCACCGTGAAGGGCTGGGTGGCATAGACCTGCGAGGTCTTAAAGCGGCCCACGATGAAGTAGGACACGTCGAAATCCAGCCGTTCCAGGGTCTCGTGCACCAGGTCGAAACTGGTGAGCACCCGTCTCTGGTTCACGATGTCGCCATAGATGCCGACATAGCCGAGGCTTTTGTACACGGAGGTCTGGTAATCATAGACCTCGTTGTCCTTCAGCAGGATCTGGGTGGTGGCGCCATAGACGTCGGGCAGCTTGTAGCTGTAGAGATAGGACAGCACCCCGGAGAGCACGAGGGCCACGGCCACGAAATACCAGTTCTTCGAAGCGATGCGGAGGTAGGTCCGCAGGTCCTTCGCCTCGATGATGTTACCGCGTTGCGGTTGCTTGGGTGGGGCCATGAATGGGGGACCGGTCCTCGGCGAGATGGGGCCCGGGACCGGCACGAAGTACGGGGGGCCACCGGAGCGGGCAAATATAGTCCCCTCCGTTGACCACGTGGTTCATAACTTGCCGTTCCCTACCCTGCCCCCCATCCCAAGAGGTTTGTTAAATTTGACCGCTCCCGGAAAGTGTACCATGCAGAATTCCATTCGTCTCGCGCTCACCATCGTCCTGGCGGTGGCCCCCTTTGCGTTCGGGGCCTTTGCGCAACCAGGTGGTGGTCCCCCGCCCTGCTGGCCTCCTCCCTGCATCCCCATCGACGGTGGTGTGGGCCTTCTGATCGCTGCCGGTGCCTTGCTCGGCGGCCGCAAGGCCTTGGAACTGCGTCGTTCCGGTAAGTCCGGTCTCTGATGGCCACCCTTCCCACCCCCCGGGTGGCGAAGCGCGACCCTGTCATCGTCTTTTTCCTCACCGCCGGGTCGCTTTACCTGGCTTGGTACCTGCTGTACGAGTTCGTGCTGCATCCGGGCCGTGTGCTGGACATGGCGGTGATAGACAACCTGATGCTGCTCTCGGGCGGACTGCTGGAAGCCCTGGGGTACACCTTGCTGCCCGAGCCCGATTTCGATACCAACCGCTACATCGGCATCCAGGGCGGCAGCCACCTCTGGATCGGCGACCCCTGCAATGGCGTGAGCCTCTTCGCCGTGTTCCTCATCTTCCTGGCGGCCTATCCCGGTCCCTGGCGGCACAAGCTCTGGTTCGGCGCGCTCGGGCTGCTGTCCATCCACCTGATCAACGTGCTGCGGATCGTGGTGCTGGTCATCATCAACCGCTACGACCACACCCTCCTCACCTTCAACCACGACTACACCTTCTATGTGGTGGTCTACGGGTGGGTGTTCGCCTTGTGGTACCGGGGGGTGAAGCGCTTCGCTCCGCAAGGGGGCCTGCGGCCCGCCACCCGCCCATGACACGCCGCCAGGTCCTGATGGTGCTGCTGATGGCCGTGGCCGTGGCGCTGGGGGCGGCGCGCGATTTCCTCACGGTCAACCTCAACTACCAGATCGACTTCGTGCAATACCCGCGCGGGGTCTCCTACGCGCACTCCCTGTTCAGGGGGTGGACGGAGGGCTGGGACCTGGCGGCCCTGGTGCGGTTGAAGTGGCTGATCGCGGCGGGGATGGCCGGGGCCATGCTGGGGCTGTGCATCGCCATGGCGCACCTGGTGTTCGGCGACCACCGGTACCGCCGGGCCCTGATCATCGGCTTCGCCGCGATGGCCCTGCTCGCCCTGCTCCTCGAGCGGCTCTCCGGTGCCTACCCTCCGTTCTATGGTGTTTCGGTGAAGCTGCTCCACGTGCTCCAATACCCGGTACCGCGGTTCCTCATCTGGGCGGCCTCCCTCCTGCCCGGCCGCAGGGCCGCATAGGTGCCGCGGCTACCTTTGGCGCCCCATCCCCATCCCATCCCATGTCCAACCAGCGAGACACCGCGATCTTCGACCTCATCGAACAGGAGAAATGGCGCCAGACCATCGGGCTGGAGCTGATCGCCAGCGAGAACTATGTGAGCGAGCAGGTGATGGAGGCCATGGGCTCCGTGCTCACCAACAAGTACGCCGAAGGCCTGCCCGGCCGACGCTACTATGGAGGCTGTGAGCATGTGGACGCCGTGGAGAACCTGGCGATCGACCGGGTGAAGCAGCTCTTCGGTGCAGCCTGGGCCAACGTGCAGCCCCACAGCGGCGCGCAGGCCAATGCGGCCGTGATGCTGGCCTGCCTGAAGCCGGGCGACACCATCCTGGGCTTCGACCTGAGCCATGGCGGTCATCTCACCCACGGCAGTCCGGTGAACTTCAGCGGCAAACTGTACCGCGCCACCTTCTACGGCGTGGAGCAGGAGACCGGCCGCGTGGACATGAACAAGGTGCGGGAGAAGGCCCTGGCCGAACGCCCGAAGCTGATCATCTGCGGTGCCAGTGCCTACAGCCGCGACTGGGATTACGCCGCCTTCCGGGCCATCGCCGATGAAGTGGGCGCCCTGCTGCTGGCCGATGTAAGCCACCCGGCCGGCCTGATCGCCGCCAAGCTCCTCAACGATCCACTGCCCCACTGCCATGTGGTGACCACCACCACGCACAAGACCCTGCGCGGCCCGCGTGGTGGCCTGATGATGATGGGCCAGGACCTGCCCAACCCCTGGGGCCTCACCACACCCAAGGGCGAGGTGCGCCTGATGAGCGCCGTGCTGGACGGGGCCGTGTTCCCCGGTACCCAGGGCGGACCGCTGGAGCACGTGATCGCCGCCAAGGCCGTGGCCTTCGGAGAGGCCCTCAGCCCCGCCTTTGCCGACTACGGTCGCCAGGTGATCGCCAACGCGCGCACCGTGGCCACCGCCCTCATGGAGAAAGGCTACCATGTGGTGAGCGGCGGCACCGACAACCACAGCATGCTCATCGACCTGCGCAACAAAGGCATCACCGGCAAGGAGGCCGAGCGCGTTCTGGGCGAGGCGCACATCACCGTGAACAAGAACATGGTGCCCTTCGACGACAAGAGCCCCTTCGTCACCAGCGGCATCCGCATCGGCTCAGCGGCCATCACCACGCGCGGCCTCAAGGAGAACGACTGCCGCCAGATCGTGGAGCTGATCGACACCGCCCTGCGCCACCCCGGTGACGAGGAGGAACTGCGCCGCGTGAAGTTCCAGGTGAACGGCATGATGCGTCTTCGTCCGCTGTACGGATGGAACGTGAAGAGTTGAGACAATCACGGCCAGGAGTTTCCCACAATCTTGTTGAGGAACCACTTTTAGCGGACCAATGCTGTTCAACAGTCCGTCCTTCTTATTCCTTTTCCTACCTGTACTGCTTTTACTGTACAGCATTACTCCATGGATTTTAAGGAATGTCTTATTACTTATTGCAAGTCTGATATTCTATGCTTGGGGTGAAGGAACCTATGTAATTATACTAATCGCCAGTATCCTTTTCAATTATCTCATTGGCGTTTCCATCGAATCAACTTCAATTAAATATCGCAAAAGAATCTCGCTATTAGCTGGGGTTGGGGTCAACGTAATCGCATTACTCTTCTTTAAATATACTGGATTCATAATCCAGAACGTGAATCTTGTCTTGAATGCTGCGGATATTTCACCCTTGCACTTTGGACATGTACACCTACCTATAGGCATATCATTCTTCGTTTTTCAAGGGGTGAGTTATGTTGTAGATGTATACCGTGGGGCCACTCATGCTCAAAGCGACTTAACCAAAGTTGCGCTCTTTAAGGCGTTCTTTCCCCAGCTCATCGCCGGTCCGATTGTGCGCTACGTCGATATCCGCGACCAGCTCAGTCATCGAAAGGTCGACTCACACAAAATAGTGGAAGGCATCGAGCGCTTTGCGATCGGCCTAGTCAAGAAAACCCTGATCGCAAACCAGTGCGCTTCCATTGCTGACCCGATATTCGACGCGCCAGCCGGAAGTATGTCCCCGATATTTCTTTGGATGGGGGCCTTGGCCTATGCACTACAACTTTACTTCGATTTCTCTGCATATTCAGACATGGCAATCGGACTTGCCAAGCTATTCGGTTTCGATTTCCTCGAGAACTTCAACTACCCCTACATTGCACGCAGCGTTCAAGACTTTTGGCGCCGCTGGCACATCTCCTTGTCGACATGGTTTCGAGACTATGTCTATATCCCTCTCGGAGGAAACCGCTTGGGTTCAAAACGGACCTACTTCAACCTGTTCATCGTCTTCTTTCTAACAGGTCTATGGCATGGCGCTAGCTGGAATTTCATTTGCTGGGGATTGTTCCATGGTTCTTTCCTGGCTCTAGAACGAATGGGAGGCGCTCGAGTTCTTCAACGATGTGGATCAATTGTAGGTCATGCTTACACTATGCTAGTGGTGCTGATAGGTTGGGTACTGTTCCGGTCTCCTGACCTCACTGCGGCAGGGCATTATCTATCCGGGATGTTTGGCCAGGCCGTCGGTGACTCCGTGATTGAGGCACATTTCCTCTTCTATCATGCCGGTTTGGACACCGTTTTAATGCTCATCGCGGCCGTGCTCTTCTCCACACCGTTCTATCCATGGTTGATGGGCCGACTGATGAACCCGGCACAGTCAGGCCTGATGCATCCATTTGTCCGCGTTGCCTGGTATTCGTTACTCATCGCAGCAGTGCTCGTATCGTCCTCATACATCGCAGCTGGCACATACAACCCATTCATTTACTTCCGATTCTAATGGGTTCAGTAAGGTCTTCCAAGATATTCATAGCGCTTTGCGCCTTTTTGATTGCATCCCCATTAATATGGTGGCCTTTTTATTCTCCCAGTTCGGAAAATGTCGAAAAAAGACGACTTCGCGAACAGCCAGGTTTTATTCAAGCGATTCACGAAAAAGAATCTTTCAACGAGGGATTGCGTCATTTTTCAAAATCATTTGATTCATACTTCGGAGACAACTTTCCTTTCCGAATGCAATTGATTGAGTTACACCACTTTATCCAAATCGAACTTCTCGGAGTAGACCCTACCCCTGGCAAAGTCATTCAAGGTACTCCCGGATGGTACTTTCTTGGAGACGACTACGGCATGGTGGTTCAGGAGACATGTGGTCTACGAATCTTTTCCGAGAAAGAAATAACAGAGATTGACAGCGTGCTTGACTCGTCCGCTGATTGGTGTGACAGCATTGGTATTGAGTACCGTTTCGCTATCGTGCGCGACAAGAACAGTGCTTATCATGAATTATTGGGCCTTCCATCCCGTCCGGGCAGCACAAAATACGATCAGGTTCTTAAGCTACACGCTGGCCATCACCAAGTGGTGGACATGACCATTGGATTCAATGACTTTAGAAACCGTGGCTTGCGGCTCTATCATCGCACTGACTCACATTGGAATGGCGCAGGTGCCTTTTTGGGATATTTGAACCTAATGCGATCACTTACTTCTTCTTCACTTGATATCGACTCTATCCATTATAGCGATATACTAATAGATACTGTTCCAGGTAAACCTGGAGATCTAGCGATACTGATTGGTCTAAATACTCAAGAACAAAATGTCAGAGCAAAAATTCGACATCATGAACATGGTGTTCGTTCCGAATCAATACTTCCAATACCGGATAATGGGGATTTCCCTGAAGCGTATGAGCAACGATACAAGAATCCAAATAAAAAATACAAGATTCTTATTTTCAGAGACTCATTCAGCTCAGCTCTTGCTT
>CAUJFM010000389.1 GCA_963169595.1 Bacteroidota bacterium
GACCTGGTCCGCAATGCCCGTCTGGACATGAAGGTGACCGACGTGGAGTACCAAGGCGATGGCACCAAGGCCACCTTCTACTACGTTTCGGAGGACCGCGTGGACTTCCGCGGCATCCTGCGCACCCTGAGCGACCGGTTCAAGGTGCGGGTGGAGATGAAGCAGATCGGCGCCCGGCAGGAGGCGGGCCGCATCGGGGGCATCGGCAGCTGTGGCCGCGAGCTGTGCTGCAGCACCTGGCTCACCGACTTCCGCAGCGTCACCACCAGCGCGGCCCGCTACCAGCAGCTGGCCCTCAACCCCCAAAAGCTCGCCGGTCAGTGCGGCAAGCTGAAGTGCTGCCTGAACTACGAGCTGGACATGTACATCGAGGCGATCAAGAGCTACCCCAGCCAGAACGCCAAGCTCAAGACCCAGCAGGGCACCGGGGCGCACATCAAGACCGACATCTTCACCGGCAAGATGTGGTATGGCTTCAAGAGGCCCGGCGAACCCTTCATCATGGCCGGGTTCCCCGTGGATGTGGTGCGCGACATCATTGCGCAGAACAAGCAGGGCATTGAGCCGGAGGTGGACCTGAACATGGCCGACGAACCGGCCGAGACGGTGAAGGCACCTGATTATGAGAACGTGGTGGGGCAGGACGACCTGACCCGCTTCGACAGCAAGATCAAGAGCGGGAAGAAGCGCGGCGGCAGCAAGAAGAAGGGCCGCGGGGACCGCGAGCGCCGCCCAGGTGGCGAAGGCGAGCAGCGCCCGCCTCAGCAGGCCCGTGACCGCGGCACCCCGCGACCGGAGCGTGGACCGCGTCCGGAAGGGGACCGCGGACCGCGTCCTCCCCGTCCCGAAGGCCAGGCCGCCCCGGGCGGCCCGCGCCCGGAAGGGGGCGGTGAACGCAGTGGCCGTCGGCGCAGCCGTGGCCGTGGCCGCGGTGGCGACCGCCCCGGTGGTGCCCCGCCTCCACCCTCTGGACCGCCAGCCGCATGAGACCCGTTCTGGCTGCGATCGCAGTGGGCCTGCTGCTGGCCGGCTGTTCGGACCAGGTGGTCTTCCAGGCCGATGTGCCCGTGCCCGAAGAGGCGTGGGACCGGTCCTTCACCCCCGAGTTCAGTTTCGAGGTCAGCGACACCGTCCGGCATCACGACCTCTACATCGATGTGCGCCACACAGGCGATTACCCCTTCAGCGACCTCTTTCTTTTCGTTGACCTGTACGGCCCCAATGACCGCCATTTACGCGACACGGTGGAATGCCTGCTGGCGGACCCCACGGGGCGTTGGTATGGCAAGGGCACGGGCTTCATCTTCGCCGACCGGTTCGAGGCGCACGTGCTCTACAAGCTGAAGAACCGCTTCCCGGCATCAGGCCGCTACACCATCAAGCTGGAGCAGGCCATGCGCACGGGGCAGCTACCTGGGGTCATCGATGTGGGGGTGAGCGTGGAGCGGTCCAAGTAGGACATACGGGCCCGATCATGGGCAGCGTTGTTGATAGGTCGCCCGGCTGCGCGGCCGTGCATGCGATCAGGTGCCGGTAATTTCACCGCCCGATGGCGAACAAGGGGACAAGCGGGTCGAAGGGACGATGGGTCTGGATCTGGTGGGGCGTGGTGCTCTCACCGGTGCTGGGCCTGTTCTTCATGCTCCTGCTGGCCTCCTTCAGCGACCTGCCCGGCACGGAAGACCTGGAGAACCCGCGCAGCGACCTGGCCACGGCCGTGCTCTTCAGCGATGGCACCCAGATGGGCCAGTACTACCGGGAGAACCGCATCCCGGTGGACTATGCCCGCATCAGCCCCAACGTGGTGAACGCGCTGATCGCCACCGAGGATGAGCGCTTCCGGGAGCACAGCGGCGTGGACCTGCGCGGTACGTTGCGCGCGGCCGTGTTCCTGGGCAAGAAGGGCGGCGCCAGCACCCTCACGCAGCAGCTGGCCAAGATGCTCTTCACCGAGCGCTCGCCCAACTTCATCAAGCGCACCTTCCAGAAGTTCCAGGAATGGATCATCAGCGCGCGGCTGGAGCGCCAGTACACCAAGGACGAGATCATCGCCATGTACCTCAACCGCTTCGACTGGATCAACCAGGCGGTGGGGATCCACAGTGCGGCGCGCGTCTATTTCAACACCACGCCCGACTCGCTGCGCATCGAGGAGGCGGCCCTGCTGGTGGGCATGTGCAAGAACCCGGCGCTCTTCAACCCCATGCGGCGCCCGGACACCACCCTGCATCGCCGCATGGTGGTGCTGGACCAGATGCGGAAGAACGGCTTCCTCACCACGCAGGCGTACGATTCGCTGAAGGCCCTGCCCATCGGGATCCGCTTCCAGCGCGTGGACCATACCGAAGGACCGGCACCCTATTTCCGCGAGGTGCTGCGCGGCAAGCTGCAGGCCCTGCTGGCCGAACGCAACGAGGATGGTGAGCTGCGCTTCGCCAAGCCCGATGGCACCCCGTACGACATCTACACGGATGGGCTCAAGGTGTACACCACCATCGACCGCCGCATGCAGGCCTATGGCGAATGGGGCCTGCGCGAGCACCTGGCCTCCGAGCTGCAACCCGACTTCTTCAAGGACCTCGCGAAGAAGAAGAACCGCCCCTTCGATTTCCGCGTGACCCAGGAGGAGATCGATGGCATCCTCAACACCGCGATGAAGCGCAGCGTGCGCTACAAGGTGCTCACCGGCAAGCAGTGCGGCAACTGCGAACGCCCCTCGCGCTACATCGAGCAGGTGATGCACAACGGCCGTAAGCATTTCCATTGCCGCCCCGACCTCGGCGGTTGCGATGGCTACTGGCCGGTGGTGAAGGAGGCCGACATCCCGAAGGTGTTCGACACGCCAGTGAAGATGCGCGTGTTCAGCTGGAGGGGTGAGATCGACACGGTGATGAGCCCGATGGATTCGATCCGCTATTACAAGAGCTTCCTGCAGAGCGGCCTGCTCAGCCTTGATCCGCACACAGGTTTTGTGAAGGCCTGGGTGGGCGGCATCGACTTCAAGCACTTCCAGTACGATCACGTGGACCAGGCGCGTCGCCAAGTAGGCTCCACATTCAAACCCTTCGTGTACGCCACCGCCCTGCGCGAGGGCATGGACCCCTGCCGCGAGGTGCCCAACCAGAAGGTGTGCTTCGACATGCCGCCCGGCCAGCCCGACTGGTGCCCGGAGAACAGCGATGCGGTCTACGGCGGCATGGTGACCCTGGAGTACGCTCTGGCCAACTCCATGAACACGGTGACGGCCTGGCTCATGAAACAGTACGGTCCCCAGGCGGTGACCGTGCTGGCGCGACACATGGGCGTGAAGAGCCCGCTGGACCCCGTTCCCTCGCTCTGCCTGGGTGTGGCCGACCTCACGCTGATGGAGATGACAGGGGCCTTTGCCTCCTTCGCCAACCAGGGG
This sequence comes from Bacteroidota bacterium, assembly GCA_963169595.1. Lineage (GTDB taxonomy): Bacteria > Bacteroidota > Bacteroidia > Flavobacteriales_F > PHOS-HE28 > PHOS-HE28. The sequence goes on from CAUJFM010000389.1 coordinate 3,407, forward strand.
GTCTACATCGAGCCCATCCTGTTCACGCGCATCGAGGACAAGAACGGCAACACGATCTATGACGTGACGCCGAAGACCTACGAGGCGCTCGATGAGCAGACCGCGTACAAGATGCTGAAGATCCTGAAGGGCGTGACCGACGGGGCCTACAACCCCAGCACCGGCAAGGTGGTGGGCACCGGCCTGCGCCTGCGCACCAGCTGGGGCAACCGCCAGAAGTACGCCAACATCAAGTTCCCCACGGCCGGCAAGACGGGCACCACGCAGAACAACTCCGACGGCTGGTTCATCGGCATCACCCCCGATCTGGTGACCGGGGTCTGGACCGGTGCGGATGACCGCAGTGTTCGGTTCGCCAGCACCGACAAAGGACAGGGCGCGAACATGGCCCTGCCCATCTATGGCTACTTCATGAACCGGGTCTATGCCGACCCCTCGATCGATATCAGCACGGGCGATTTCGAGGTGCCCCAGGGCTTCGACCCCACGACGATCGATTGCCGCCAGCGCAGCAAGGGGGGCGGCACGACCACCACGCCCACGTGGGACTAACTTGGTCCGGTCACCCCACCGGATGCCCGAGGAGCTTCGCAGTTTCCGCCGCTTTGCCGACCTGGACGAGGCCTTGTCCACGGCCGCCTTGCTCCGTGAAGCTGGATTCGATGCGACGGTCCGGGAGAACAGCGCCGTCTTTGATGTGACCTTCACGGCCGGGGTCGAACGCGAGCATCATGTGCTCCTGCCGGCGGACCAGTTCGGTGGTGCGGAGGCCCTGCTGGAGGAGCATGCGCGCGAGGAGGACGCGCCCCTTCCGGCCGAGCATTACCTGCGCACGTTCGACAACGAGGAGCTGCTGGCGGTGCTGCGCGAAGCGGATGCCTGGAGCCCCCAGGACCGCGTATGGGCCGCTGATCTGCTGCGCGACCGCGGCGTCACCATCGACACGGACGCCCTGCGCATGGCCCGGCAGCGCCGCATGGCCCAGCTCGCGGAACCGGAGCCTGCGGGCCGTATCTGGCTCGCCACCGGCTTCGCCTTGATCTGGCTGGGGGGCATCGGGGCCATGGTGATCGGGTGGAGCCTGTTGAACGCACGCAAAGTGCTTCCGGATGGGCGATCGGTGTATCGCTATGCCGAGGCGGACCGCCGCATGGGGCAGGTCATCCTGGTGATGGGCGCCACCGTGCTCATCGGCACGCTCTACTTCCTGTTCCGCTGGTGATCGGTGCCAGGCACACGTGCTGCGGCCTCCTATCTTCGTCGCACTTCATTTAGGACCATGAACAAGGTGGTGGCGAACGCCGACGAGGCGCTGCAGGGGCTTGTGGACAACATGACGCTGATGGTGGGCGGCTTCGGCCTGTGCGGCATCCCGGAGAACAGCATCAACGCCTTGGTGCGGAAGGGGGTGAAGGGCCTCACCTGTATCAGCAACAATGCCGGTGTGGACGACTTCGGCCTAGGCCTGCTGCTGCAGACCAAGCAGATCCGCAAGATGATCAGCAGCTATGTGGGCGAGAACGCCGAGTTCGAGCGCCAGATGCTGAGCGGTGAACTGGACGTGGAGCTGATCCCCCAGGGCACCCTGGCCGAACGCTGCCGCGCTGGAGGTGCGGGCATTCCGGCCTTCTTCACGCCCGCCGGCTATGGCACCGAGGTGGCCGCCGGCAAGGAGACGCGTGAATACGACGGCAAGATGTACGTGCTGGAACGCTGGCTCCGCGCCGACTTCGCCCTGGTGAAGGCCTGGAAGGGCGACCGCTTCGGCAACCTGGTGTACAAGCGCACCGCACGCAACTTCAATCCGATGATGGCCATGGCGGGCAAGATCACCGTGGCCGAGGTGGAGCACCTGGTGGAACCCGGTGAGCTCGATCCGGACGAGATCCACACGCCAGGGATCTTCGTGCAGCGCATCTTCCAAGGTGTGGACTACGAGAAGCGGATCGAACAACGCACCGTGCGCCCCAAGGCCTGACCGATGGCCCCTTCCCGGGAGCGCCTCTTGTTCCTGCTCCTGGCCGCACTGGCCGGACTTTACGTGGTGTTGCGCGCCGCGCTGGTCCCTTGGGTGCATGATGAATGTGCATCGCTCTTCTGGTTCGTGGAACGTGGGGAGTACCTGCCGTGGAAGGCCCATTGGGATGCGAACAACCATGTGCTCAGTTCGGCGATCGGCACGGCCGTTTATCGCGTGGCAGGCCTGGGCCTGTTCGCCTCGCGCATCGGCAGTGTGCTGGCCTTTGTCGCATACGCCTGGGCCGCCTACCACCTGGGCCGTCGCCTACAGGAGCCACTCGTACGCTGGTGCCTCTGGGCCGCCCTGCTCGCCTGTCCCTTCGTGATCGAGTTCTTCTCGCTCTTCCGCGGCTATGGGCTGGAGCTGGCCTTCTGGCTGGTGGCGCTGGAAGGCTTGCTCCGGCTGGTTGGCGAGTGGCGCACCAGGGACCTGGTGATCACCCTCGCTGCGCTGTTCCTCGCCAATGCCGCCGTGCTCGCCCTGCTGCCGATCTGGGCATTGATCGTTGCGGCGCTCACGTTCATCTTCCTGGGTCGATGGCGTTCGCTCGCCATGGGCGCTCGTGTGGGCCAGTCCATCGGCCTTGTCCTGTTAGGTCTCGCGCCCCTGATCGTTGGTGCGCTGATCGCGTTGGAACTTCGTGAGCGCGGCCTGCTTTATCACGGCGGCACCGAGGGTTTCAGGGTGGTGACCGTTTCCTCGCTACTGCACTACACGTTCGCGGCGGAAGGGCTTTTGGCGCATCTCCTGGTCGGCGCGCTGGCCGTACTGGCCCTGTTGCCGCTGCTCATCCCGGGGGAAAAACGCGGTCCGCTGCTGGTGCTGGCCCTTGTGCTGTGGGCCGAGGTCTTCGCGCGCATCGGCATGGCCCAATGGCTGGGCGTGAACTACCCGAAGGACCGCGCGGCCATTCACCTGGTGCCCCTCTTCGTGCTGATGCTGGCCTATGCGCTGGATGTGGCCGCGCGTCGCCGGGCCGTACTGCGCTGGGGGGCGCTGGTCCTTCTCGCCTTTCCCTTGCGCACCCTGGCCACCCTGAACACATCCATCACATCGATCTGGCCGGAGCAATCCGTGCCGCCCGAGCTACTGGAGCGCATGGCGGTCCCTGATGGCGCACCGCCACCGATCATCGGGGCCTATCACCAGTTTCAATTGGTGGTGCCCTATGGTGCCCGGGTGCATGGGCTCAAGGTGCCGCCCCTGCATTGGGCGGATTTCCCCCACGGAGCCTATGACCTGCTGCTGCTCGATGAACGGGTCGGGGAGACGGACCGCGCTGGGTTCGACATCATGGCCCGAACGCCTCTGAACGGACTGGTGCTGATGGAGCGCGAGCGACCGCTCCATTGGATAGCAGAGACCGCCTATGACTTCGCCGATCCGGACCCACAACAAGAGTTCGTTGAGCTATGGCGTGGTGATACCCTGACGGATGGCCTTGATCGCGTGTTGGAGGTGGTGGGCAGGCTGGGTTCGGCCGGTGGTTTTGCCGCTCCCGAACTGGTGTCCACGGTCAAGGGGCCGGCCGGCGACCTGTATTACCAGCCCATCCCCTTCGCCTTGGAGCGCCCCGTGTGGAACGGCGAGCAGTTCAGCAGACGCATTCTTGTGCCCGCGAAACCCGAAGCCACAAGCCGGGTCGTTTACATTTGGAACGTCCACCGGCAACCGCTGTACTTCGAGCAGTTGAAGATCACCGTGAGCCGCGGACCGTTGGACACCTTACGCTGAACCGATGGCCCTCGACAAGCACCAGATGGCAAAGCGCATCGCGCGCGAACTGAAGGACGGCTACTACGTGAACCTTGGCATCGGCATCCCCACGTTGGTGGCCAATTACATCCCCGAGGGGATGAACGTGGTGCTGCAGAGCGAGAACGGCATCCTGGGCATGGGCCCCTTTCCTTACGAGGGCGAGGAGGATGCCGACCTGATCAATGCCGGCAAGCAGACCGTGACCCTGCTGCCGGGCAGCAGCATCTTCGACAGCGCCACCAGCTTCGCCATGATCCGCGGGCAGCACGTGCAGCTCACGGTGCTGGGCGCCATGGAGGTGGCGGACAATGGCGACATCGCCAACTGGAAGATCCCCGGCAAGATGGTGAAGGGCATGGGTGGCGCGATGGACCTGGTGGCCAGCGCGGACAACATCATCGTGTGCATGATGCACACCAACAAGGCCGGCGAGAGCAAGTTGCTCAGGCAATGCACCCTGCCGCTCACCGGCGTGGGCTGTGTGAAGAAGATCGTCAGTGACCTGGGCGTGTTCGATGTGACACCGGAGGGCTTCAAGCTGTTGGAGCGTGCGCCCGGGGTGAGCGTGGAGGAGATCAAGGCCAAGACCGAAGGACGATTGGTGGTGGAGGGGGAGGT
>CAUJFM010000390.1 GCA_963169595.1 Bacteroidota bacterium
CCGCCCTGTGCATCGGCGTCTGGGCCGCGGCCATGCGCTACGCCCAGCAGGGACAGCGCGGTTGGCTGGTGGCCGGCACGGCGCTGTGGTCCCTCCTGGTCCTCACCCGCCCGGTGCTGGTCTGGGCCGGACTGCCTTTGCTGCTGGTGGCCTGGTCCTCGGGTACCGCCTCCCGTCGCACCAGGCGCCGGGGGCGCGTGCTCATCATGGGCCGGCTGCCCACTGGGCTGTGGTGGATGCGTAATGCCGTGGCGGCCGGTGGTCCCATCTCCCTGCATCCGGTGTACTCCGCGAACACGCCGGGCCTGTTCCGTCCCACGCACCAGGCCTTCTGGGACCTGGCCAAGAGCTGGGGTGCCCGCGGCGATCGGTTCCACTGCGCCATGGTGCCCGCCTATGAACAGGCGCTCCTCGGACGCATCGACACCAGCGCGGCGGAGGCCTACCTCGCCACCGCGCCAGCAGGGCATCTTTCCGCGGGGCAGCAGCAACAGGTGCGCGAGCTCTTCCTGCAATGGGCGGCCTTCACCCGCGACCGACAGGGACCCGCCGCACGCAATGTCACCACCAGCCTGGTGGGGCTTCAACTTGAGGAGCAGCGCATCATCCAAGGCGTGGAGGAGGTCACCGCGAACTACCGTCGTGCACATCCCTTCCATGTGCATGTGGTGGTGCCGCTGCAGGTGCTGCGCGTGCTGGTGGCCCATTCCAACCTGAACCTGTACATGTTCCAGCACACCTATCGGGGGCACTGGTGGATGGAGGCCCTGCGCTGGTGCTGTGCGGCTCTCCACCTGCTGCTCTTCGCAGCCCTACCCCTCCTCATGATCCTGCGCGGCGTGCCACCGCCCGCTCGTGCCACCGCGCTCGGCGCACTGCTCTACCTCGGCTACCTGGCCTATGTGCAGCGTGGTGTGGAGGAGCGGTACACGCTGCCCGTGCTCCACCTGGCCATGGCCCTGTTCCCCCTTCTGGTGCACGCCGCGGTCGGTCATGCACGCCGGACGGGTGAAAACTGACCCGCTCCCGCCCGATCACCCGGTCCATGGGTGGTGAACTTCGCTTGCCCATTCGGCGTAAGAAGGCCCCGCCATGCTCTTCAACTCGATCGACTTCGCGGTCTTCCTGCCGCTGGTCTTCCTGCTCTATTGGTTCGTTTTCAACCGATCGCTCCGGCTGCAGAACGCGTTCCTGCTGGTGGTGAGCGCGGTTTTCTACGGGTGGTGGGACTGGCGCTACCTCGGTCTGGTGTTCATCAGCGCCGCCGTCGACTATGTGGTGGCGCTCAAACTGGAGCGGAGCGATGATGAGAAGCACCGCAAGCTGCTGCTCACCATCAGCATGGTGGCCAACCTGGGCATGCTCGGCTTCTTCAAGTACTGCGATTTCTTCATCACGAGCTTCAACGATGCCTTCACCTTCCTGGGCATGCCGCTCGGCCTGCGCACGTTGAACATCGTGCTGCCCGTGGGCATCAGCTTCTACACCTTCCAGACGATGAGCTACACCATTGATGTGTACCGTCGTCAGATCAAGGCCGCGCACGACCCCATCTCCTTCTCGGCCTACATCCTCTTCTTTCCCCAGCTGGTCGCAGGTCCCATTGAGCGCGCCGGCCAGTTCCTGCCCCAGTTCCTGCAGGCCCGCACCTTCGATCTGGACAAGGCACGCGATGGCCTGCGCCAGATCCTGTGGGGCCTGTTCAAGAAGGTGGTGATCGCCGACAACTGCGCCCCCATCGTGAACGCCATCTACGGCGATACCGATGGTGCCACCGGCAGCGAGCTGGTGCTGGCCACGGTCCTCTTCGCCTTCCAGGTCTATGGCGACTTCAGCGGCTACAGCGACATCGCCATCGGCAGCGCGAAGCTTTTCGGCTTCACCCTGATGCGCAACTTCGCCTACCCCTACTTCTCACGCGACATCGCCGAGTTCTGGCGGCGCTGGCACATCTCCCTCAGCACCTGGTTCCGCGACTACCTGTACATCCCGCTGGGCGGCAGCCGGGGTGGGAAGTGGATGGCGATGCGCAACTCGTTGATCATCTTCACCGTGAGCGGCTTCTGGCACGGCGCGGCCTGGAACTTCGTGCTGTGGGGCCTGATCAACGGGCTCTACTTCATCCCGCTGGTCTGGCTGGATAAAAGCAAGCAGCACATGGACATTGTGGCGCAGGGCAGGCTTCTGCCGAACCTGGGCGAGCTCGGCAAGATGCTGCTCACCTTCACCCTGGTCTGCACCTTCTATGTGGTCTTCCGCTCGCAGGGGTTGGGGAACATGTACGACAACTTCAGCACCATCCTCTCCGCCAGCCTCTTTACCGTTCCGGCCGTCCTCTTCTCCAAGCCCGTGGTCATCGCCCTGGGGGCCTCGGCGTTGATGTTCTCCCTGGAGTGGCTGGCGCGCGAACGGGCCTATGGACTGATGTTGGACCCGCGGCTCCCCGCCTGGGCCCGCTACGGCGTGTATTACGGACTGGTGCTGCTCATCGTGGCCTTCGCGCCGATGGGTGGTGGTGAGTTCATCTATTTCCAATTCTGATGCTGCGCAAGTTCCTGCTCCAGTGCCTGGTGCTCGCCCTGCCGATAGCGGTCGGTCTGGGTGCCTACACGTGGTGGAACCGGGCCTACTTCCCGGCGCCCCGCCTCACCCCGAACATCGCGGTGAACGAAAAGGTGGACCGCATCGTGCGGCACCAGCGCGATGGCGCCGACGTGCTCGCGCTGGGCTCGTCCATGTCCCTGAACAACCTGGCGAGCACACCCGTGCTGGCGTACTTCAACGGCCAACGCTACGTGAACGCCGGGGCCTGGGGCATCGGTGCCGGTGAACTGATCCAGTTCGGGCCCATGCTCGTGGAACGGCTCAAGCCCCGCACCGTGCTCGTGGCCCTGAGCCCGCTGGACTTCATCAAAGGCTCCCGTTTGAGCCCTCAGGACAGTGCCGCCATTGTTCGCCACCTCGATGCCCCCAAGCCCGCAGTGGGTTACGTACGGCACCGCGAGGCCGCCTACTACCTGCGGCAGATGGAACTGAACCGCATCCGCTTCGACGACCCCGGCAACTACGAATACCTCGGCTACGATGGTCCAGGGGCCGCACTGCTGGAGGTACCTGCTGAACGCCGTGAACCCGCCCGCTATGCGGAAGTCCCGCCCACCTACGACAAGCTGAAGCAGGAGCGCTACGAGGCGTTCGCACGCTTCGCGCGCTACCTGTCCGAACACGGGGTGCGCATGGTGGTGCTGTCGTCACCGTTCCGGGAGGGCCTCACGAACGAAGCTGTGCATGAGCTCTTCCAGCAGCACCATGCACGGCTCCACGGCATCCTAGATCCATTGGGGCACCCCTTGCTGACGGCCGATGACCGGTCGTGGCCGGATGCGCTCTACGCGGATGCCAGCCACTTGAACCGCGATGGTGCGGAGGCCTTCACTGCGCACTGCCTGGCGCAGCTGAAGGACCGCTGAGCGCCGCCGCTGTTGAGAACTCGCAGATCACGGACCCCTTGAGGGACGAGGGGAACGGATCAGCTTTCCGTGACCGAACCCCGCTCCCGGCCGTGGCGATCATTTGCGCAAGGCTTCGTTGAGACGCTGCTCCAAGGCACGGATGCGTTGCAACTCGGCCTGCAGCTCCGCATCGTGCGGATCTTCCTGGCGCTGGTAGTCCTCCATCAACTGCAGGGTGCGCTGAAGCTTGATCAGCTCCACCAGATCCATCGTGCGCTTGTGCACGGTCTGGTACTGGTCATCCAGTTGTCGCGCCCTGGCCATGGCCGCGCGATGGCGTTCCTCGCTGGTGCGGAGCAGCTCGCGTTGTGCCTCGCCTTCCACGCTATCCGGAAGCACTGCGGTGTGCTCCATGGCCGCCTCGTAGTAGGACCGGTTCTGCGCCTCGAAGCGATGGAAGTCTTCCGTGCTGTCGCCATGCAGCTCGTATTGGCGCTGGAGGTCGTCCAAGAGGTGACGCAACGCCGTGTCGCTCTTCAGCACATCAGCGAAGAGCGCATCCACCAAGTCGTTGCCATAACCTCGGCCCGAGAAGGAGCCCTTGATGTCGCCGATCATGCCATCCTCCTGCAAGGCGGTGGGCACCTCGGGCTGCTGCTCCGGCGATGAAGCGCAGCTCAACAACTACAGGAACGGAACGATCTTGAAGGTGGACATGGTGAATAGGGTCAGCGTAAAGCTAACCGCGCCACCTTGTCCGCGGACCTACTTCGACTTCTTCCCCGCGCCCTCCACGATGGCCGTCCGCTTATGGCCCTTGGCGGCGCTCACGCTCATGAATCGACCGGTGATGGCACTGCGCCCGATGCCCGGCGCCTTCTTTGCGGCCGTGCTTTTCGCGGTCTTGGAGGCAGCAGGCTTCTTTGCCGCGGTCTTCTTCCCGGTGGCCTTTTTCATGGTGGTCGGTTGATGCTCTTCAAGATAGCGGGACCGGGCACCA
>CAUJFM010000391.1 GCA_963169595.1 Bacteroidota bacterium
CGCGCCGCTCCCTGCCCGCCTTCCTTCGCACCCCATGAACCGATCGTTCCTCCTCCTGCTGCTGCTCGCCACCGGATGCGCCTTCCGCTCCGAGCCCGCCGACCTGGTCGTGCACAACGCGCGCATCCACACCCTCGACGAAGCGAACACCGTGGCCCAGGCGATGGCCATCCGCGATGGACGCATCATCGAGATCGGGCCCGAGCGCCAGGTCCTGAACAAGTACGCCGCCACCGAGACCTTCGATGCCGCCGGTCGTTCGGTGTACCCGGGCTTCATCGATGGGCATTGCCACTTCTTCGGCTACGGATTGAACAAGCAGAAGGTGGACCTGCAAGGCACCAAGAGCTGGGCCGAAGTGCTGGAGCGAACGGTGGCCTATGCGAAGGCGCATCCGGAGAAGACCTGGATCCTGGGACGTGGCTGGGACCAGAACCTGTGGGACACGAAAGAGTTCCCCGACAAGACCGAACTGGACCGCCTCTTCCCCGACCGTCCGGTGCTGTTGCAACGCGTGGATGGACATGCCGCCATCGCCAACTCCACGGCACTGCATCATGCCGGCATCACGGCCAACACGCGCATCGTCGGCGGGCAGGTGCTGGGCCGCTTCACCACAACCAACGGCGACACCTCGTGGACCGAACCGAACATGGTGGCGGAGGTCCGGAACATGGGCTATCCGTTCTGGGAACCCACCGGCGTGCTGGTGGACAATGCGGTGAGCGTGTTCCAGACCATCTTCGATGAGGCCGATGAGGCCACCAAGCGCAAGGCCCTGCTCGATGCCCAGGCCGATTGCTTCGCGGTGGGCCTCACCATGGTGGTGGACGCCGGGCTCGATGTGGGCACCATCGAGCTGATCCGCCGCATGCAGCAGGAGGGTGTGCTGAAGATGCGCGTATACGCCATGGTGGCCGATGCCCCGGATAACCTCGCGCACTTCGCGAAGGCGGGCCCCATCGCGGATGAACGCCTGTGGGTGCGCAGCGTGAAGGTGTACGCCGATGGTGCCTTGGGCAGCCGTGGTGCGTTGCTGAAAGCCCCCTACAGCGACCAGCACGACCACCACGGCCTGCAGCTGGCCAGCCGCGAGCACTTCGCCGAGGTGGCGCAATGGTGCAAGGAACATGGCTTCCAGATGAACACACACTGCATCGGCGACAGTGCCAACAAGCTGCTGCTGGATGTGTACGCCGAGGTGCTCGGCGGCACCAACGACCTGCGCTGGCGCATCGAGCACGCCCAGGTGGTCTCGCCCCAAGACCGTCCGCTGTTCGCGCAATACAGCATCATCCCCAGCGTGCAGCCCACGCACGCCACCAGCGATGGTCCCTGGGCCGGTGAGCGCCTCGGTCCGGAGCGGATCGGGCACGCCTACGCCTACAAGGACCTGCTGAATACCCTGGGCCTGCTGGCCCTGGGTACCGACTTCCCGGTGGAAGGCATCGATCCGCTGCAGACCTACCGCAGCTCCGTGCTACGCCAGGCGGCCGATGGCTGGCCCGAGGGCGGCTACCACACCGAGAACGCGCTGAGCCCGCTGGAAACGCTGCGCGGCATGACGATCTGGAACGCGCTGGCCACCTTCACCGAGCAGGACCTCGGCACCATCGAGGTGGGCAAGCGCGCCGACCTCACCGTGGTGGACCGCGACCTGGCCACCAGCGGTCCCGAAGGTCTTCGGAAGGCCAAGGTGGTCGCCACCTTCGTGAACGGCGAGCGCGTGCATTGAACGGGGCCACCTTTCAGACCCGTGCACGTCTTGACTGAAACAGCACACCGCATGCGGAACAGCTTGGCCTTCGAATGCGACCAGGACTGGGACGCCATGCGCCCCACCGCGAACGGCCGCCACTGTGCGCAGTGCGATCATGCCGTGGTGGACTTCACCCGCTGGGATCGGGTGGCCATGCTGGAGCATCTCCGCATGAACCCCGGCACCTGCGGTCTCTACACCACTGAACAGGTGGAGCCCGGACTGGTGCCCATTCCGGAGCTCAGCGGCGGGCTGTTGCGCGGGGCCTTCGCTGCATTGGCCGCGCTCACGTTGCACACCGCGCACGCCCAAGCGCCCCTGCCCGCTCCGGCACCAACGGCACAGCAGCCCGTGGTGCGGCCCGGCCCACGCGTGGAGACCCGCGCCGAGAAGGACCCCGGTGCCAAGTGCTGGATGGAAGAGCCCACTGAAGAGACCGCACCTGTACGCCAGCACCGCCACAGCAAGTTCTACGTCTCCGGGCGCTTCCCGTTCGTGCACAAACGACGCCCGCGCAGGATGGGGAAGTACGTCCGGTACCTCTGAGCCCATGGCCACGCAGCACTTCAGCCATCCCCGCGGCATGCGCTTCACCTGTAACCAGCAGTGGGAGGACATGCGTCCCGAAGGCACCGACCGCTACTGCGAGCAGTGCGCCAAGCCGGTCATCGACTTCACTTCATGGGACCGGGCCGAACTGAAAGCGTGGTACGCGAAGCACCCGGAGACCTGCGGCATGTTCCGCATCGAACAGGTGGACCCCGGCCTGGTGCCCTTGCCCGAAGTGCCACGCGGCCTGCTGAACGGCGCCCTCGCCGCACTGGCCGCACTGACCCTGCATACCGCACAGGCGCAGATGCCGGTGTCACCGTCCACACCCACGGAGCAGGTGCCCGCGACCACCACGGCCAGCGAACAGCCCGCGTTGTCGGTGCAGGAGAAATGCTGGATGGAAAAGCCCGCGCCCGAGCAGGCTGTTGCGCCGAAGCGGCGTGCGAAGTACTACGTGTCCGCGCGCTTCCCCTTTGTGCATAAGCGGCGCGTGTTCCGCACGATCGGGTGTCCTTCGTTCTGAGGCCTACACCTGTTCCAGTACGCGCTCGATCTGCAGGAAGTGCCGTTCCTGGTGCGCGATCGGGAAGCGGAAGGCATCACCGGCCTTGAAGCGGACAATGGGGCCCAGCGTGCTGGTGACCTTCTCCCCCTCCAGCCCGCGTGTACGCGCCCGCTCCAGCAGGCCCATGAAGCCCTGCAGCATCTCGCGGAAACGCAGCACCGGAGCCAATGCATCCTGGACGTCCACCGGCGCGGTGCGGGCGGGGTCGAACATGCGCATGGTGCGCATCCGCATCGGGATGTCGCCGCTGGGCTTCGGGGTCATGGACCGCACGAAGTACTCGCCCAGCATACCGGGCGTGAACGCGGACCGGAACCGCAGCCCGTTGTTCTCGTTGGCATAGAGCCGTTGAAGGATGCGGTAGTAATGTCCGCTGCTCAGGTTCATGTGCTGCACCACCTCCATCACGCTCCAGCGGTCGGGTGCGGGGCGCTTCAGCAGGCGTTCGGTCGGCAGGTCCAGCAGGGCCTCCGTGCGGGCCAGTTGGGCGCGCAGCTGTTGTTGAAGCCCATCGATCAGGGTGCGGGTGTCCAGGGTCGGCATCGTGGTGCGAAACTACCCGGGTGCTCAGGGGCGGGCACTTGATCCATATCAAGAACGATCGGCGCAGGGTGGAGAGACCCATTCACCTCAAAGACGCGAAGGGCGCAAAGAGAAAGCAAAGCGAAGGGGTCACGCAGGGAACGCGGAGGGCGCAAAGAGAAAGTGAAAGGCTCACGCGGGGAACGCGGAGAACGCAGAGAAGGAATGGTGGTTCACCGTTCCAGAGACCTGGGGGGGACGCAAAGAGCGCGAAGGGGTTGCTGAAGGGAAGGGCGGGAAGAGGCGACCACGCAACCTTCGCCGCAGATGAGCATGGCTCCTGATGCATCCGACACGCGGATCCTGAAGCCGGCAGGAATGTGATTACAATGTAATTACCTTTGCGCCATGCGTCTGAACATCATCGCCATCGGCAATTCCAAGGGCATCAGGCTGAGCAAGAACCTGCTCGAGCGTTACAACCTCTCCGACGAGGTGGAGCTGGTGCTGGAGAAGGACCGCATCATCCTCAAACCGGTGCGCGGCCCAAGGCATGGCTGGGACCAGGCGTTCAAGCGCATGGCTGACCGGGGGGACGATGCCCTGATGATCCCGGATGTGTTCGCGGACGAGGACCTCGAGCCATGAACATCGGCCAATACGACATCGTGCTGGTGAACCTCGACCCCACGATCGGGAGCGAGATCCGGAAGACCCGCCCCTGCGTGGTCCTTTCACCCGACGAAATGAACCGCCACCTGCGCACGGTGGTGATCGCACCCATCACCAGCACGGACAAGGACTATCCCACCCGCGTTCGCGTTGACCACGCGAAGATCACCGGTCGCATGGCCATTGACCAGATCCGCACGATCGACCGGCAACGGGTGGTCCGCACCCTCGGCACGCTGAAAGCGGCCACCATCGCACGCTGCAAGCAGGTGCTCCAAGAGACGTTCGTGGATTGAACGCTCACCGCACCTTCGCCCGCAGCCGGCTGAATGTCTCGGGCGTCATGCCCAGGTAGGAGGCGATGTCCTTCTGGGCCACCAGCTGCAGCAGGTGCGGACTGCGCTTAAGGAAACGGCGGTAGCGTTCCTCCGCGGAAAGGGCCAGCTGCTCGATCTCGCGCGTGGCCCGCCCGGCGATCAGCTCTTCCAGGATGAGGCGGCCGAAGCGCTCCATGGCCGGGATGCGGTCATAGAGCCGGTAGAGGTCGGCGCGCTCGATGCCCCAGAGCACACTGTCGGTGACGGCCCGCACCTGGAACCGGCCGGGGCGCTGCGACACGAAGGAGTCGAAATCGCCGGACCAGCTGTGGTCGTAGGAGAAACCCAGGCAGTGCTCGTCGCCATCATGCTCGAAGTAGAGCCGCTGCACGCCGCTCTCCACGATGTAGAACCTGCGCTCCACCTTGCCGGCCTCGGAGACGCTCTCGCCCTTCGCGAAGGTGCAGGTGCGCCAGCACGGCGCCACCTCGGCCCACTCGGCATCGGTGAGCTTCACGTAGCGTTCGATGGTGCGGCGCACGAGGTCCATGGCACGAAGGTGCGAAAGATGCCGCATGGCCGCAGAAGGCATCCTCGGCTAACTTGGCGGCAATGAGCGCACGACGAACGGAGCCCCAGGAACCCGGCACCTGCACCCTGGTGCGCATCCTGGGCGAATCGGTGCGGCCCGGAGAGCACCGCACGCTGGACCTGCAGGTGGCCAAGCTCTACACCCGCACCAGCGTGGAGATCCCCGTGGTGGTGCACCGCGGTCCGCAGGACGGCCCCGTGCTGCTGGTGCTGGCGGGTGTGCATGGCGACGAGGTGAACGGCATCGACACCGTACGCCGCATCCTGGCCGACATCCCCCAGCGCCCCTTGGAGCGCGGCACGCTGGTGGCCATCCCCATCCTCAACGTCTTCGGCTTCCTGGCCATGAAGCGCGAGCTGCCCGACGGCCGCGACCTCAACCGCTTCTTCCCCGGCGCGGCCAACGGTTCGCTGGCCAGTCGTCTGGCGCATGCGCTGGTGACCGAGGTGCTCCCGGCGGTGGATGTGGTGATCGACCTGCACAGCGGTGCCGACCAGCGCCACAACCATCCGCACGTGCGCTTCACCGAGGGTGATGAAGGATCCTGGGCGATCGCGCAGGTCTTCGACCCGCCGCTGGTGCTGCGTGCGCCCATCCGCGACAAGTCCGTCCGCGCCCACCTGAACCACCTGGGCAAGCGCTACGTGCTCTTCGAGGGCGGCAAGGCGCGCAGCCTGGACGAGGACGCCGTGCGCGAGGCTTACCGCGGTGTGGCGCGCGTGATGGAACACCTCGGCCTGTGGAACGGCCCCTCGGACCCCACGCGAGGCACCTCGCTCCTCACCGGCTCCAAGTGGGTGCGGGCACCGCTGGCCGGACTCTTCCATCCCGTGATGGAGAACGGCTCCAAGGTGGACAAGGGCATGGTGCTGGGCCTGGTGAGCGACCCCTACGGCGAGGCCGTGCGGCAGGTGCGCGCGCCCTTCCCCGGGCACATCATCTGCGTGAACACCGCCCCCGTGGTGAACCAGGGCGATGCGCTGTTCCACTTGGGGATATCGTGAGGTGGGCCTGATGCGGAATGAGATGGTGCAAACTCCTTTGTCTAAAGCTCAGGCAGACGCGCGTGGCTATGTACTGGTGAAGTAACAAGAACCCCTTGGCTACACTTACGCCCAACCAAGCGTTCGGTTATCTTGGGGAAAAAGGGCGCCACGATAAGTTCAGGGGAGTTCGGCGCTTAAACAACGGGTTCACTACGGGAGGTCCTTTATAGGCAGGGACGCAGGTACTCTCATCAAGCCTGTGAAA
This sequence comes from Bacteroidota bacterium, assembly GCA_963169595.1. Lineage (GTDB taxonomy): Bacteria > Bacteroidota > Bacteroidia > Flavobacteriales_F > PHOS-HE28 > PHOS-HE28. Next base: position 6,231 of record CAUJFM010000391.1, read on the forward strand.
TGATTCGGCAAAGAAGGTATCACTACCCCATGTGGTAATCAACGGCTTGTTCCATTTCTTGACGAGTCTTCCAAAAGCGAGCACTAATAGCGAAATCCTCTGCAATCCTCCTAAGCATGGCTGCTGTTCTAAAATGAGTGAGTTCTACAGCCTTTGCAAAGGTGGCGTACCGCTCTGACAGGACCCGCTCGCTATGGCCACCATCCGAAGAAGTCACGCCACGGCTGTTGTACACCTCGTTCGCTATCCCCCTTTCGAGATCATCGCTTTGCAGCTTCTCGATCAGACCTCGCACTGCGGCGCATGGCCAAGTGCCGTCCCCATCAGACGGGGAGTAGCGCAATTTCTCACCGAACGGATAGTCGCTCCACATCTTTCCCTTTGCGGCGACCGCAGCTACGGCTTTTCTGTACCATGTCTCCAGACCTTCTTCTGAGACGCTACCATCGTCGTTCAACGCAGGCATTTTCTTCCAGCCTTCGAGGACTTCATAGGCCCGCATTGCCAAACGTCTTTCCTGCTCTGTAGGCACTCGTTCAGGATCCTGCACAGGTCGGTTCATGAATGAGAGGATGTCTGCGAATGGCTCAGGATCCTTGGCCATTTCAGCATACAGCACAAGCTCTTCTCCTTCAAGAATGCTGAAGAACTGCCACTCGATAAGCGCCACACGCTGGCGATCGGCGTCCTCCCGCTTGGATAGGACTCTGTGGGCCTCGGTGATGGTATGATCCGGCATCCACACTTCCTTTTGTTCATCGGCATAAGTGCGAATGCATGCCTCCATTGCTGTTGTGAGAAGCTCCGTTGGCGCTTCGCACTTCTCTCCCCGACCGTGTCTGAGGACGGCCGTCAAGCATCGCAATGGTTTGCCGTTCTCAAGGAATCGCTCCGCCGCGAATAACGATCTATCCGCATCCATGCTTCCCTGCGGCATACATGTCTTCCAATAAGCGCTCTGGGTCGCGGCGCCCAAGGAAGCAACGCGTTCCCACGATGCTGGCTCGAACGGTAGTGATGCGAAGAACGTGGCCTTCTTTTGCTCTGACCACTGACGCCATTCCTTCTTCTCCATTGTGGCATCAACCCAATCCCAGCCACTCTTTCTTTGGAGGGCACTAACCAACGCGCGACCAAACCACGCGCTCTTGGGATCAGAATGACCAACGGACCAGTCCAATAACGCAAATTCGTCTGCCGTGCTCAAATTGATTCGTCCACAAGCATCACCTAAGAGGCCCGTGCTTTCTGCGACTAAGGTCAGGCTCTGAAGCCCCTCTACTCCACTGTGCTCAAGTATGGCTTCAGCGGCTTCCGCTGTTAGGCGGTTTTGTACCTCTTCATAGCCGCGCACATCCTCGGCTGGTAGGCTGGGCGATCCAGTGAAGAGCCAGCGGTGGCGAAGTTGCGGATCCAATGGTTCAAAACGAACCATTTGGGCCTGCAATAGCCGCAACAGATCGCTGGGCATGGAGCTTGGTTGGTTCCGATACGTGGTGTGATGAATATGTAGATCACGCAACTCATCCCAAACGGCCATTCGCTGCTCACCAGACCAGTCTGACAGGTCGATCTCGGAAAGGTGCTTTATGGCCTTCTCGAAGAAAGGCCGTGAGGCACGATCAAGGCAATCGCAGAGCCGAACACAGCGGTCAGGGTTGTTCCCAGCGTCCTTTACTAGCCAAGTACTGACCCTATTAAGAAGTGCATTCACCTCTTCGCCCGTGTAGAATGTCCGACGCTCTGAAGACCAATCTCTCCACCGAGGAACGTGAGTGTAGTGCAATGCGGCTCGCGTGTGATTGGGCATGATCGTGATGAACAACCTATACGCTTCGGCTGGTCGGCGCTGGCGAAGTCCCTCCATGACTTTCAATCGGTCATCCACACTGCTGTTCGAGTTCTGCACCCATGGCTGCATGATGTGGTACAGGCTATCCAACGGTCTGTTCGTTTGCTTCTTGATGGGATCCAATGGGATCAAGCCTGCAAGGAGATCAGCTGCACGCGCCAGATGCTCTGACTTCCATGCCAGCGTTTCCAGCGCCCAGATGAGGCCGACGTAGTAGGTGCGGCCGAAGAGAACCTCTTCATCCTCAAGGAACAGCGCCGCGAGTGGCGATGGAATGAGCTTCAACCCTTTATCGACGGCGTTCATGAAAACTACTGGGGCGGCCTCGGCGAAGGCAGGGAGGTGATCGCTCAGACTAGCCCATACCCGCCAGTCGGCATTCGCTGCGGCGAAGACATCATGGAGGATCCGAACGGGCGCGTGCTCAAGGGTAGTTCCGTCAGCCAATTTGATCTCGCTACCTCTCGCTCCCATGAAGGCGAGACTTTCCACTAGTCCGCGCTTAAGGTCATCAGATACGTACGGATGCAGACCCCGTATCTGAGCATACATGCGTTCTTGCGGTGGAAGATCCAAGCTAGGAAGTGGTCTCTTCAACACATCCCCTACAACCTGACCGAACAATTGCAAGTGCTCAGAGGTGATGTGCTTCCTCAATTGTGCCCACAGGTCTTCTTGCGACACAACGTACCAAGTCTTGCCTACCAACCTGATGGGCGCATCCGGCTCGTTCGCCCACTTCAGGAGTTCGGAGCGCAGCGCATCATAGCTCTGTCCACTGAGGGTCTCCATGACCCTTCGATCACCTTCATTTCGATCGGTCCCTTCCGACCATGAGCCAGCTAGGAGAGCGGGCACGAGAACATCGTTCGCGTTGTTCCTCGCCCAACGAGGCTCATAGACCGATCGCACCTCTGCAAGCCTTCTCCGCAAGCTCATTAGGCTTTTGTGACCCGTGAAAGCCAGCGAACGCAAGTCTCCAGCCTTGCATCCCATATCCTTCAGTGCTTTCGTCGCCTCCGCGCGGCTGATGGGCGGTAATTGCACAGCGCCGTCCTCGATGGCATCGCTTCGATCCAACGGGATGACTATTGTATGGCCTGAACGAGCGGCTTGGTCAACACCGCTGCGGTCGTCGAACATCGGTATGAGCACGAGCGGGGATGTGCTGAGCGAATAGAGGTCCCATGCGGCGCGACTATTAACGATGAGCGTACGTGCGGCGATGGCCTCCTTGGCTGGCTCGGGCATTCCCAGGACCGTGGCAAGCACGAATGCTTGAACCTCCTCTCTGGTCTCTCCCTTTAACATGACGACTTGTGGCGGTCCATTCAGTTGGCCGATGAGTTGCTCCACTTGCTTAGCGCGGCCTGCTTTGACCAGGCTTGGAGTCAGAGGGCGCCTGGCGACGTTGGCCCAAGCCGACCATGCTGCATCAACGCTCGCGATCTCTAGCGGCTTCTTGCCAAGCAACTCGGAGAGCCATACGTGTACGCTGACAGGTGCGGATTCCAACCAAGTCTCAATATCAGTGGCATCGTAAGCGACCACTTTACGCCATTGCCTAGTGCCCTTCGCGTTGTGGGTCTTCTCCCAAGCCTTCTTGCCTGGCCATCTTCGTGCGGTTACGCAGACGTATGTAATACTGCTTCGCTCCTTCTTGCTAGGCACGGATTCAATCCGGGTCTTCAGATCATCGTTAGCCTTCGTCAGTATGTCATTCCTAACACTGACTTCCCAGCCGGACTTACCCTTAGGGATATGGGTAGTCCTCGACGGGCTATCCAAGTAACCATCCCAGTAGGGTTCCTGGATCCCCTCATCGGATGAGAACCTGATCGCATTGAATGGGATCCCGCTGGCGAGAGCCAGTTTCCTGATAAGCTTTGGCAGCAGCGCACGCGACTCAAGCGTATTCGCCCATTGTGCGATATCTGTTGCATTTACCAAATGTGCATGCATGGCCGTATGTCGTGGTTGATGGCAAACTCGTCACCTTGCCAAAAGCAAAATAGGGCTGCACCTAGGCTAATTGATAGCCATAGTTTTCCACAGCGCGGGGTAATGCCAGTTCTAGGCTTACGCATGTTAACCGACCATATCGAAAGCCCGGCGAGCTTTACATGTGGCGCCCCATTTGTTAGAAGCGTGTTAGGCGGCACATTCTGTGCGTAGGCTTCGGCCTGCGTTCCACTGGAGCAGGAACCCGGTAGCCTGAGGCAACCCCGGCCTCCGCAAATCCAACACCGCTTGTAGCCTTACCAGCCCCGTGCAAACTGCACCAAAACAAGAACGGCCCCGCCGAGCCGGGGCCGTTCATCATTAGACGTGCATCTGCCCTAGGGCAGGAAACCGATGGGCACTAACGCACCAGCGTGAAGGCCACATCGCTCCAAGGGCTCTTCCCCTTGGTACCGATGGCGCGCACCCGGAACCAGTGCACCTGGGCGCTGGCCAGGCCGGACACCACGTGCTTGATGCGCGTGGTCTCGGCGACCTGCTTCCATGCGCCGGCGTCGTCGGGCGATACGCCGTTGTGCTCGATCACATAGATCGATGCACCACGGGTGGTGGCCCAATCCAGGCGCGCTTCGCCGATGTGGTCGCTGATGCGGGCACGCAACTTCAGCGGCATGGGAAGCCCTTCCGAAGA
>CAUJFM010000392.1 GCA_963169595.1 Bacteroidota bacterium
GAGGAGGGTGCGGTGGTCAGCTCGGTGATGGTGCCCCCGGTGCGCAGCCGGAAGCGCAGCGCGCTGGCCTGTACAAAGCTCACGGACCAGGTGAGCTCGCCACTCGCTGCGGACTTGGCCATCAGCGTGCGCTCCATGCCGGTCACGAAGTCGGGCTTCACCCAGCATGACAGGGTGATCGCTGTGCCGCCGTTCAGCAGGTCGCAGGGGCCGAGCCCGATCCGGTCATCCACCCCGTCGAACCGCGCCGCGCCTTGGTGATGCCCCCCGTCCGGGTCCCAGACCACGCCGTTCTGCAGCACGCCGGGCGAGGTGCCGGCCACGGGTGCGGCGTTGAGGCCCGTGCTTTCATCCAAGGCCCAGTGGTACACCGGTCCGGATTGGGCGTGCATCAGTTGACCGATCGGCAGGAAGGCGAGGGGGAGCAGGTGGCGCAGCATGGCAGGTCGCTTGTGCTCCTGCCTACGTGGGACACTTGGTCGGGTGTTGCCCGCCATCGTCCAGCGCGGGGCGTTGGGCCATCAACCCCGGGTAAGGATCGTCAGGTGTGTCCGGGTCAGGCGAACATCCGGTCCTCGCGCAGGCACTCGCCCAGCTGCCGGTAGGTGGTGCGCAGCTGGTCCAGCGAAGGGGTACGTCCGGTATGCTTCAGGATCCGCGAGGCCAGGCAGCCATGCTCCAGGATGTGCGCGATGCGGGTGCGGGCATCGGCCCCCAGCTCACCGTAAAGCTCCACGAACAGGTGCTGCCACAGCTTCTGCACGGTGAGGTGCTCCTGCTTCATCAGACCGAACATCAGCAGGTAGTCGCGGTTGGTGATCAGCGTCTGCCCGGCGTCCTTCATGGTCTGCAGCAGCAGCGGCAGCAGGTCGCTCTCGGACCAGGCCCGTTGCAGGTAGGTGCTCACCCAGCGTCCACTGGTGAGGGCCTTCAGCACTGCGTTGATGAACTCGGCGATGGCCAGGTCGGCGGAAGTGCATTCCTGCACATCGGCGATGCGCAGGGTGAGCAGGCCCCGGTCGAAGAAGGCCACGGCGGCGCGGTCGTTCGCCTGCTCGGGGTCGATGCCGGGGATGGCATCCAGCCCGCCCAGCGCCTGCGCGATGGGGGCCAGGATCTCGCGGTCGTGGTCCTCCTGGGTGAAGACGGCCTCGGGCACCACCGATCCCACGAACTCCACATGCGGGTCGTAGGTGTGCAGGGAGGCCTCCAGGCGCGCATCCAAGAAGCCGGCGGACCGGCCTTCGAGGAAGGGCGAGGAGGCGCACAGCCCGGGCAGGATGGGCAGCAGCAGGCGTGTGGCGGCGTGCAGCTTGCCGAACTCGGTGTCGCCGGCGAAGGTGAACGATTGCTCGGCGCGCTGGTCGTTGCACCAGCCGTGGCGCTCCAGTTCGAAGGCGCGGCGGTAATGGGCCAGGGCCGGCGCTTCGGGCCGCTCTGGCACCACCGCCTCGCCAGCGGGCACCATGAAGGGGTGCGCCCCGGTGGGCAGCAGCATGGCGTTGTAGCGGGCCAGCACGGCATCCAGCCCCTTCACCTGCGCGGTGAAGCGGTCCTTCAGGGACGACCACTTGCGGGCGGGCCGGTTGCTCCGCAGCAGCACCTGGTGGTCGGCCATGCCGGGCCGCCATTCCATCACCCCGATGCGCTGCCAGGGGCCGCTGCCCTTGAACAGCTCGCTGATCAACGGCCGTACGCGCAGGTCATCGCGGTCCACCACGGAATAGGTCACCGTGAGGTGGTGCGCCTCAAGCAGGTGGTAGGGACGTTTGCGCGCGTTCATGGTCGAAGGACCGGCCGCTGCATCAGCGACCGACGGATGCCACAAAGATGGCGCGATCGCGGAACGGGTCGGCCCAGGTGGCGGCGCGCCCGTCCACGGGCCGTTGTGAAGCCCTACTCGGATGCGGGCTTGCGCAGGGTGGCGGTCAGCAGGCCTTCAACGGAATAGACCTCCCGTTCGCCCGGCACGTTCACGTAGGTCCAGCTGCCCACCTTGCCCGGGGCAAAGGTGGTGGAGCCCAGGTTCAGCGCATGCTCGGTGCCATCCACGTGGGTGAAGGTGATGCTGCACAGCGTGCTGTCGGTGAGGTGGTAGCGCTCGCCCAGCAGGCGGATCATGCCCATGTCGCGTTTCACCTTCACCTCGCGGAACAGGTCCAGCAGTTCCGCGGCACGCGCGGCGGCAGGGGCAAGGGTATCCGCACCGCCGGTCCAGTGCCACGCCCGACCGGTGCGCTGCAGTGCCAGGTCGTTGCGGGGATCGGCGCGGTCCTCGAAGCGGATGGTGATGATGGCGCTGGTGTCCAGCTGCATGGCCCAGGTCCTTGGCTCCTTCACCGGTGCCTGGAACCCGAAGTACTTGCCGATGGCGAACAGGGCGACCAGCACCGCCGCAGCGATCAGCAGGGAACGGGTGGAGGCGCTCAGTTTCATGGCCGCGAAAGTAGGCGGCCCGATCTCAGCGGAATCGCTTCACGTAGTCCTGATAGCTCACGCACTCCTCGATGGCCCGATAGGCCTCACGGCTCTTGCGGTCGGTGAGCTCATCAGCCCAAGGGTTCTCCCATTCGTCCAGTCCACCTTCGCCGGCATAATCGAGCCAGTTGCGTTCGCATTCGCCGGCCATGCGCACGGCCATGGCCTTCAGCACGGGGTCCTTTGCATGTTGGATCGCCAGGATGTAGTGCTCCTTGGCGCGCTGGGTACCGAAGTAGTCGTCATCGCCCGGACCGCTGTCCTCGCGGTCGCGCCACTGGTCCATCTCCCACATGCTCCACGCGATGCGCGACAGGCCCCAGTACTTGCCATGCCAGCTCATGCTGTAGTAGGCGTTGCCCAGCAGGTAGTGGTTCAAGGCGCGCTTCTTCGGGTTGCGGGCGGCCTCGTTCTTCAAGGCGATCATGCGTTCCACGATGGTGAGGCGGGTGTACCGCGCGCTGTCGCTGTGGCTGTAGTTGTGCGGGTCCTCGATGTTCACCACGAAGGGGTCGTCGTCCGTGAACAGGGTGTACGGGTAGTTGCTCCAGAACGCATCGGGCACCTGCCGGTAAGCGGCGGCGGCTTCCTCCAGCCGGTCCTCGCGCAGGTACCACATGGCCTTGTAGTCCAGCAGCTTCTCGCGGGTCAGTTCGGTCCCTTGGAAGTGGTCCTCGGTGGGTTGCCAGTCGGCCGGGCGTTCGTCGGTGGCGGTGAGGTAGCGCTCGAAGGGCGTTTTGTCCGGCTTGTCCAGCAGGGCGATCATGCGGTCGTAGTCCGCCGGGGTGGCCCGCTCAAAGGCGACGTGCCGGGCGTTCTTGCCCTGCCAGGTGACCATGTTGCCGAAGTGCCGCTCACTGCGGGCCAGCAGGAACACGCCTTCGGGCACCTCGCCGCGCTCCATGAGCTTCTTGCCCAAGTAGAGGTGCACTTGGCCCAGCAGCTTGCTCCGATAGGGGAAGAGCACCGGTTCGGTGTTCACCAGTTCCACCAAGGCCAGGATATCATGCCGGGTGCGGTCGGTGAGCGTCGTCATGCTCATCACGTCACACAGGATCAGGTCGAGGCGGGCCTGCACCTTGATCAAGGGGTCGGCAGCGGGGTGGTCCACCAGTCGCTCCAAGAGGTTGGTGCACGACGGGATCCTTCCGGCCACGAGGCTCAGGTGCCCATCCAGCAGGTTCAGCAGCGGGCGCTGTTCCGGCGCGGCTTGCGGCGCTATGCGGCGGATGAATTCCTGGATGTTGCGCAAGTAGTCCAGGTCGGCGCGCAGCACCTCCTCGCGCGTCACACCTTCCTCCGGCTCGTTCCACTGCCGGATGGCCGCATCGTATTCCGTCACCGCCGGCGTGAGCAGCCAATCCTCCAGCTTGTTCACCTCGCGGGTGAGGAGCAGGGGCAGGTGGCGATTGCCGGGGTCCCACGCGGCGATCCGTTCCAGGTCCTCCAGCGCACGGCCGGGATGCTGCAGGTCGCGCATCACCAGCAGCGTGGCGCGGTGCCGGTCGTCCTTCGCCAGCGGCAGGTAGTTCTCCACCTCCCTGCTCACGAACAGTTGCACCATGCGGAACTGCTTGTCCGGTGCGCGGTCGAAGAGCTCGGCGAAGGCCAGGTCGCGCTCGGGGTTGTCCAGCATGCCGGCCAGGTAGAAGGCGGCCGAGGCTTCCATCCACGAGCGGCCGCGCAGGGGCACGAGGTACTTCTCATAGTACGGTTGCGGGTCCATATCGGGACGCTCGGGGTCGTGGCCATGATGCGCCAACCGCACCAGCTGGAAGGCCAGCCGGGCGCGCAGTTGCGGCTGCTTCGCCGACCTCAACAACGCCTCGCCCTCTCTCCACGCCTTGCGGATGCCGTCGCCATCGTGCGCAATGAAGCCCCAGGGATCCTCGCTGTTCACCAACTGCTCGCAGCGCTTGGCGTACCGGATGTACGCGGGCCAGCCGTTCTTCAGCTTGGTCAGCGCCTGCAGGAAGGCGTTCGTGCGGAAGAGTTGCTCTTCGTGTTTGAAGAAGTCCACCGGATCGGTGCCGTACAGGATGCTGGCGATGTCATCCGCCGGCACCGCGTTGCCCACCAGCGCCTGCCATTCCGCGATGTTCGCATCGTAGGGCAGGGCCGTGATGGCGTCGTAATCGGTGGCGTACAGTTCTTCCGTGGTGAAGTAGAAGGCATGCAGGGGCCGGGAGGCGGCCAGTTCGGGTTGCAGCAGCCAGAAGCGGAAGTCTTCGCTGGTGGTGTAGTCGGGGCCGCAGCTGTTGAGCGTCGCCGGTCGCGCGACCAGCACCAAGGCCACCAGGTAGGGAAGGAGGCGCTTCATGGACGCTTGTATTGGGGATCGATCACCGGCACGGTGGTGTCCACAGGAACCCACATCGCTGTGTCCACTGCGACCGCTGCTGCACTGTCCAGCACGGGCTCTGCCATGTCCTCTTCAAAGGGGAAGGCCGCTGGCCGGCTTGGCCCAAAGCGATCGAAACCGGACTTCACCTGTTCATTGCTCATCCGCTGGAAGGTGCCGGTGCCCAGCTCGAAGTAGGCCACGGCCAGGGTGTCGCTGTTCACGGCCGTGCGCGCCAGCTCCGCCACCTGGGCGATCACCTCGGGCGTCATGCGTTCCACGCGCACCACGTCGCCGAGGTGCAGTTGGGGCATGTGTTCGTTGTTCTCCTGGGTCACTTGCAGGGTGCCGTTGGTCTCGCCGGTCAGCAGGCCCAGGGAAAGCGCATCCTGCACTTGTTGGTCCTGCAGCACGCCCACGAAGGCCCCGTTGCGGAACTGCACGCCCCACGAGAAGGCGGGCAGGCCGATGTCCAGCGGCAGGGGATAGGGCTTGCCGTGGGCGAAGTAGGGCTCGGCCGTGGCGCGGTCGAAGATGGAGTTCACATCGCCCGGGTCGGTGATGGTGCCCACGTTGTAGGGCATCAGCATGCCGCGGTCCGCAGGTGGCACGCCGGTCTTCGCAGGCTGCGCGTACTGGTGCAGGCGCACCGTGACCGTGAGCGGCACGTCGAGGCTGTCGTTCATGATCCGTGTCAGGCGGAAGAAGCGGTCCTTCGTCCTCGCGCTCCAGTCGCAGTCCAGCAGCACGCCGTGCACCTTCTCCGGAAGCTCCATGCGCAGCTTGCGCAGCAGGTTGCGGGCCAGCAGGTCGGTGCCCGCATCATCCAGCTTCAGAAGGGTGTTGTTCGTGATGTAGATGCAGGGCACCAGCTCCACCTGGTCGGTCCAGTGGCCGTTGCGCTCACTGTAGTTGCGCCATTGGTAGGGGATGCGCACCACCGATACCGGATGCGCGCCGTTGGCCGGGTTCCAGTCGATGTCCAGCAACTTGTGGTACACGCGCTGGATGCCGTTGCGCGTGATGGCCTGCTCCTCGCCGCCTTCCAGCCAGTAGTTGTTCTTCCAGCGGAAGGCCGAAGGGATGACCACCGGGTCCTTTTCCGGGGGGCGGAAGAAGCCCAGCGCGATCACCGGGAGAACGAGCAGGGGCGACCAGCGCAGCAGGCGGTGCATGTTGGGGAGAGGAACGTGAGGAGGGAGCGGGTAGTACTTCGCGATGCACAAAGAAAGGGCGGTCGAGAAGAGCACGCACTTAGCGGCCCACCATCCCCGCTCACCCCGGCATCCGCCGGGTGGGGCTCCACGTGGTGCTGGTGGTCAGCTAGGGCAGGGGGGAAGGCTGCGGATGGCAGATCAGCGGCAGCGAGGGAAGGCCAATGATCACAGATCAGCGGTAGCGAGGGGCTCCGGTGTAGCGGTGCGATCACCGATCGCTTGAGCTGCTTGGACTGTTATAACTTGTGCAAGACTGACCACTAGTTGCAAATTCGCGGTAGCGGGGGGGCGGAGTTTCTATACATCATGTGTAGGCCTGGAGCGATTTCTCTTTGTTTGATTCGTAGTTTTTTCCGGCCTATGTAGCAATTCACATATATAGCCAACGACATATTCCATTCTCGTCTGTAGCTGAATGTCGCCATTGCTAATGAGGTCTGTTACCGCGTTTTGAACACGGCTCCACTCTTGGCTTTTCTCATGCTGCTTGTAGGGATGGTGTATCTGCCGTTTCATTTGTTCTTGTTCTTCGGACCATTTGGCCACAGTTCGTTGCCATGAAAGTCGACTTCTCGAATTTTATTTCCCAGTCTCAGCAGGGTCTTCCGCAGGAGACACTTCCTCCGGCAGAGAGGCCTGCACCCAAAGCCGTAATCCCAAGCACCCTATTGCGCTCATCTCCCGCCAAGATAACGGGACATCCAGCTTTAGCACGCATCACAGCGCTTGGCCCAGGCCGACCGGCATGGCCCCGCTCACCCCTGCATCCGCCGGGTGGCCTCCATGGCCCACTCCAGCTCGGCCAGCAGGGCATCGCAGCGCTTGGCCCAGGCCTCGGCCTCCACGGCCACGCCCTGTTCATCGAAGGCGTTCTTCACCGTGGGCACCTGCATGGCCCCGGTCATCACCCAGGCACGGATCTTCCATAGCGTGGCCAGTAGTTGCATGGTGACCTGCGCGCCACCAAAAGCTCCGCCGCTCACGGGTACCAAGGCCACGGGCTTGCGCTTCCACTCCTCGGTGAGCAGGTCGATCACGTTCTTCAGGCTGGCCGGGAAGCTGGCGTTGTATTCCGGCGAAACGATGATGACGCCCTCGGCTTTGCGGATGCGTTCGGCAAAGGCCACCACCTCCGGCGCCGGCGCGGTCATGAACTTCAACCGTTCGTGAAAGAGCGGAAAGTCCAGCTCGGCCAGGTCGATCAGGTCCGCGGTGTGGGCGGGGCTGCTGGTGATGTGGCGGTGCAGGTGCAGCGCTACGCGGTGGCTCATGCGGCCGTCGCGGATGCTGGCGGAGAGGATGACGATGTGGGACATGGGTTCGG
>CAUJFM010000393.1 GCA_963169595.1 Bacteroidota bacterium
GTTCCGTGTGGAAGCCGGAGAGTAGTCGGCCGAGGATCCTGCGATATCCGTGGAGTTCCAGAACGTGGTGGTCGTCTGGAAGTTGACCGGGTTCGAATTGTCCACGCTTCCGAAGACGTTCAGGAAGCGGTAGTTCGGGGCCATGTCCACATAGACGCGGTACACTTTGGCGCCCACCGGGATCTCATAGGCACCTCCTTGGCCATTGATGAAGTCGGCATCCTCCTGGGTGATCGTGTGGTACTCCTCCACGATGACACCTTCGAGGCCTTGCGCACCGGCCGTGAGGCCGCCCAGCAGGGCGGTGCCTGCCAGCAGGGTTCTGAAGTTGGGGAATTTCATGGTCTTGGTCTTTTGCGTTGGCCTTGCCGGACCATGCCGATGAGAGCACCGGTCATGGCCCAGCTTGGCTTGGGGGATCTTAGAAGCAGTTGCCGCCGAAGGCGTTCACGAAGAGGGTGAAGTCGGCCGCATTGATCTGGCCATCGCGGTTCAGGTCGCCCGTGCAACCGGCAACAGCAGCAGCATCCAGACCGATCTGGGCGGCCAGCGTCCAACCGGCGGTCCAAGGCTCGGCTCCGGGCTGGAAAGCACCGCGGTACTTGGCTCCGGTGAAGAAACCGTCAACAGGGGCGTTCAGCGTGCTGGCAGCGGCACCAGCAGCAGGCACGGGGTTCACACGGTCGGTGAGCACGTTGCCGGGCTGGGTCATCGCATAGGTGTAGTCGATGAGGCCCGAGGCCAGGATCGTGTTGCCATCGGTGAGCGTGAACTTGTCAAAGGCGGCACCGCTGGTGGTGTTCACACCATTGATGCGGAGCGGGTTGCTGCAGTCGATGAAGGTGCAGTTCTTCACGTTCAGGAGCCCTCCCTCCCACTTGGCCGTGGCGTTGGTGCCCGTGGCACCGGCCAGGTTCAGACCCGAACGGAAGCGGGTGAAGACCGAGTTCACGATCGTGCCCTCGGTGCGCTCCGTGGCCTCGATGGCCTCATCGGCCTGGGCCACGGTCTGCGTGCGGGCAATGAACGTGGCATTGTACACGGTGGGGTTCGAGGCGATGCCACCGTTGGCAGCGTTGGTGGCGGCATCATCGCCGTCAGCCTCGATACCGTTATCCCCCTGGTTGTTGGCACCACCGCTGTTATCGGGGCCCTGTACACCATAGAAGAACTGGATCTTGCCGTTGTAGCCCTGGTCCCAGTCGATGTAGTCATCATCGCAATGCATGGCCACCAGGTACTTGGCGTTCACCGTGCCACCGAAGAACTCATAGGCATCGTCCAGGTTGCTGATGACCTCGATGTGATCGATCGTCGTGCCGCGGCCCACACCACCGAGGGTGAGTCCGTTGATCTCGTTGTTGGCACCGATGATCTGACCACCGTGGCGGAGGCTCACATAGCGCAGCACACCACTGTTGTCATCGTTCATCTCCTGACCAACAGGCATGCCATACAGATGACGGCTGTCGCCAGCAGCGAGACCCTCGATCGTGCCCACGCCGTTCGTGGCCGTTGCAGTGGCATCGGCATCGCTGGTGCGCTTGTTGGTGTAAGCGCGGCCCAACACGATGAGGCTACCCCACTGACCACGGTTCTGTACACTGTAGCTGCCGTCAAGGGGATCGGCGGCGGCGGTCATGATGATCGGACAGCTCTCACTGCCGTTCGCCCAGATCTGACCACCACGGGCCACGATGATGGCGAAGGCCGCGCCGGGATTGGAATTGGCCTTCACGACCGTGCCTGGCTCCACAAAGAGGTCCTGGCCGTCGTTCACGTAAACGCGGGTATCGAGGATGTACAGGTTGTTGCAGCTCAGCGTCGTGTTGGGGTTCAGCAGGTTCTGGCTGCCATCCACCAAGGTGGACATCAGCACTTGCGTGCGGGCGGAAACATCGGGGCAGCCGCATGCTGCACCAATGCCTTGGGCCTGGGCGCCTACGGCAGCGACCGCAAGACCGGCCGCCATGATCGTTCTGGACAGGTTCGTCATGAGTTAGGGGGTTAAAGTGTTCTGTTCTGAGTGCTCTTCTGATGGTTACCAGAGCGCCACAAAACTGACGCGGACCTTGTCCAGCAAGGGTTACAGAATGGCTATCATTCCATGATGATTCGCCGAACTGTGCGTTATGGAATTCACACACTGCGTTAACTGATCACCAAACGCTAAGCACCGGGAAGTACACGGATAACACCGATCTAAAGCGATGCGGCGAGACTAGCGCCGATCCCTGCCATACCTGAGCGATGGAAGGACCACCTCGCCATCTGCCGGTTCGCTGTGCACATACTTGAGGGCGACCCTGTTGGCATCAGCCACTTGGATGTTCAACCGGAAGGAAAGCTGTCCGGATGTGGTGAGCTGAGCGATCAGGATATGACCATCCTCGGTGGGCGCGGAAACACCGCCAAGCACCGCCCAGGCCCCATCCATCGTATGGATGACCGATCCGCGCACAGCTTCCAGGTAGCCTGGATCGAAACGCCAATTGACCACAGCGGGGACGCTATCACTTGCCAACAGACCATCTCTCCTGCAAAGCGACGGCGCACTGTCCCTCCGCTTGACCGACGGTGCATAGGGAGGATATCGCAACACACTTCCATCTCCATCCAAATGCAGTGGCACCGCCCAATGACCGGCCGATCCAGCACCCATGGTGAACCATGAATCGAGGGCTCCGTACCCTTCATTCAGTGCGGCCACAGGCAGCAAGTGGACATACTTCACGCTGTTCGCGGCATCGTTGACGAACTCCGTGGACGTGGAGACCTCCAGATCATGGCGATGGTCCCCGTAGACCACCTGCATGCGATAGCCGGGTGCAAGGTCCACCCAGATGCGATAGGTAACGAGCGGATCGCCATTGGTAGCGATGGAGTCCCACACATGATAGGTCTCCACCCACACACTATCCACACCTAACGTCTGGGCGCTAGCATGGGACGCGCCTGCCCATACCGCCGCAAGCAGTGCCGCGCGGAACATCGCTCAATAACGTACCAGACGGGTGGTGCGTACCACTTCGTTCATCCGCACTTCCAGCAGGTAGGTGCCCTGTGCCAGATCACTGAGCTCAATGGTACCGGACCAACGGCCTTGCAGCACACCCAGGTCCGAAACCGCGACACGCTGGCCCAGCAGATCGGTCACCACATAGCTCACGCGCTCACCGGCAAGCCCGTCAAGGATGAGTTGCACATCATCGGTGGTCGGGTTGGGGAACACGGACATCCTGCCATCCGTGCCGAACTCATCCAAACCCACCGTGCCCTCGCAGACACAACCGCTCTGCCATGTGTCGTTCGCAGTTAGCGGATCACCGTCATCGCAGGGCTCCCCAGGTAGCGCAGTCCCGCCCTGCACACCTTCACAATCCTCACCGAGGCAGCTGCAGTCGGCGGCATAGACATCATTCGTCGTCTCCTCTAAACCATCATCGCAAGGCGTACCAGGCAATGCCGGACCGCCCTGAACACCCTCACAGTCCACCTCGGCCGCCGAGGAGTTGTAGCAAAGTGTCGGATGTGTGAACCGGTTGTCCTGGCCGAACTGACCTGACGTGTCGGTCGGAAGTAATTCCCAGAAGAACTCCATGAACTCATGACAGCCAGGTGCATTGCACACCAGGCTGTCGGGGATCTTCACACTGAGGTTGAAGCAAAGCTCCAGAACACCATCCGTGGTGAACTGACCGAGCAGCACCCGGTTCGCCGTATCCGGCACAGCATATGCGCCAAGGATGGCCCAGGCGAAATTATCATTGCTGTAGCTGTTGCCACCACCTCCATCAAAGAGGTCGGGAGCATCGCCCACGTAGGTCACTGCAGGCGGCGCCGTACCCGTTGACCACAGGCCATCCGCAGTGGTCAACGGCAACCCCATGGTCGGCGTGGCATTCACCAGCAGGCCATTATCATTGTTCGCACCACCCACCACGGAACCGTCCGGGTCCGCCTCTTTGGGCACGCCCCAGTGCAGCGTACTGGCCGCACCCAAAGCGAGCCATGAATCGATGGCCACGGTGTTCTTGTTCACATGCTGTGCAGGGATGTTCCGGCCCCAAGCCTCACCACGGTCCTCATTGTTGAAGAAGCCCGTGCTCGTGGTCATGTTGAGCGGGTGCCCCGGAAAACCGCCGACCGTAAGGATCCGGTAGCCTGGTTTGAGGTCGGCATAGACCCGGTACACCACACTACCAGCAGGAAGCACACCGCCACCATCCTGATCGGCAGCATCGTTCTGGTCGACGACGTAATAGGTCTCCACGATCAACCCTTGGAAGCCGGATGGGTCGGGTGGAGCATACTGGGCAATGGCGCTCAGGCCGGTGATGGAAAGGCCGATGGCGATCAGGGAGCGAAGCATGAGACAGGTGCTTTGGAACGCGGCGAAACTATCCTCCGAAAAAGCGGCCCTCATGAGCCCTTCTTCATCATTCGGTTAGGGCAGTGTTACCCGACGTTAGATCGTTATGAATGATCAACGGCCCTTCACCACCATCGTCGAGAACAGCCCTTCTCCAGTGCGCACATGGAGATGATACAGGCCATCCGAAAGACCGGTCAGGTCCAGGGCATACCCGATGCTCTCACCCGCTCTCATCCAGGATCCCTGCTGTATGGAGCGCCCCGTGGCATCCAACAGGGAATAGCTCATGTCCTGGGTCGAACCGGCCACACGTACATGCAGGATGTCATCCACCGGATTGGGGAAAATGGAAAGACCCGGGTTCTGCTTCACCTCCTCGACACCCACGGTGGGGCATACCAACGAGATGTCAAGCCCATTGCAATTGCCCGGCCCATAGCAGCACAACTGCGGTACGCTGAAGTTCGCGTCCGGGTCGAAGTTGCAGGCCGTTGTATCGAGGCACCCGAACACGATCGCGGTCTGACAGCTGCCATCGTCACAACCTGCGCTCGGATCATACTCCAGGAAGTCCGGGTCCGTGCAGCCGCATTGGGGAGGATAGACCAGCAGGCCGTTCGCGGTCTCGTCCGGAAGCAATACATCATCGGAGCAGACGAACTTGAGCACACTGCCATCCAGGGTCTGCACCTCCACATTGAGACAGAAGCTCAACTCACCTGCGGTGGTCAACTGCGCCACCAGAACACGGTTGGTCGATGTGGCCCCCACCACACCCGGGACAGAACAGGCCATGCGGGTATCCAACGAACTGAAGACCGAAGCCACCGTGGCATCATTGAACACTGCGGATGGATCGATACCGGAAACGTTGAAGTTCGGCGGGACGGCCGGGCTGCCCGCGACCAAGGGGACCAGACCATCCTGCTCCGTCAACGGGATACCGGCCAAGGGGTCCGCATTGATCAACAATCCTCCCGGCACCGCTGCGCTTCCGCCATCATTGTTCACGCCGCCCACGATGCTTCCGTCCGTA
>CAUJFM010000394.1 GCA_963169595.1 Bacteroidota bacterium
CGCGCAGCAGGTACACCACGCGGTAGGTTTCCGGCAGCCGCGCGATGGCGCGTTCCAGCATCGCGCGTTCCTCCTGTTGGATGGTTCGTTCCTCGGGACCGGTCATGGGGGTGTCGGGCAATTGGATGAGGCCCTCGGTGCGCACATCGGGGTCGAAATGTTTCCGCGCGGAGCGAATGCGCTTGAGCCGTTGCAACGCCTCATTGATGCCGATGCGGATCAGCCAGGTGCTGAAGGCGGCCTCGTGCCGGTACTGGAACAGCTTCTCGTAGGCCTTCACGTAGGTGTCCTGCATCGCGTCCTGCACATCCGAGGGCTCGGTCAGGTAGCCGCGCATGGTGCGGTACAAGCGCTGGTTGTACCGGCGCATCAGGATCTCGTACAGCCCCTTCTCCCCGCCCAGCACGCGGGCCACCACCTGCTGGTCGCTCAGTTGGGCAGGACTGTCGGAGGCGAGCTTGATGGCGTACATGGGTGGTGTTTCTTTCTCTTGGCCATGCGTTGGATGCCCAGCACGGTGAAAAGTTACAAAGCGGTGGAAGTCCGGTCGGCATCAGGGATCCGGGCGCTTTCCGAGGTGCCTGGAAGGAAGGGTAAGAGGGTGCGAAGGACTTCGCTCTTGCACCCTCTCCCCCTCGCACCCATTTCGAGGGAAGTCGGTAAACGTTGTAACGCGAAGGCGGTGCCGGTCATCCAACGTGCATAACACGACCACGCACCATGAACACCACCGCCCAACTCGAGGTCCGCAATCTTCAGACCCTTCTCCGCTACGGATATGGCATCGTCCCCATCGCGGCCGGCGCCGACAAGTTCCTCAACCTGCTCACCAACTGGAGCGACTACGTGCCTGCGGGCCTGGCCGGCATGCTGCCCTTTTCACCGGCCACCTTCATGATGGTGGTGGGTGTGATCGAGATCGTCGCGGGCATACTGGTGCTGGTGCGTCCCTTGATCGGGGGTTACGTGGTCGCGGGCTGGCTCGCACTCATTGCGCTGGTGCTGCTCTTCAGCGGTCATCACTTGGATGTGGCCGTACGCGATCTGGTGATGGCCGTGGGTGCTTATGTCCTCGCCCGGCTGACCGGGATCACACAGGGCGCTGTACAATTGGCACGCAGCTGAGGACCGTTCTGGAAATACTTGGACCAATTCAGTAGGATGGACAACGCGGTTCACATCATCAAGATCGAGGCGCTCAACCACAACGTGGTGCGTCTCATGTTGGAACGCCCGGCCGGTTACGTTTTCACCGCCGGCCAGGCCATCGACTTCAAACTGGAGCGACCCGGGCTGGAGGACAAGGTTTCGGCCTTCACCTTCACCGGCCTCGCCACCGACCCGCACCTGGAGCTCACCATCAAGTGCTATCCGGACCATCACGGCATCACCGAACAGGTGGCCGCGCTGAAGGCGGGCGATTCGGTGCTCATCAGTGATCCCTTTGATACGGTGGCGCTGAAGGGTCCGGGCGTGTTCATCGCGGGTGGCACGGGTGTCACGCCCTTCATCGCGGTACTGCGGCAACTGCAGGTGGAGGGGAAGCTGGCGGGCAATGCGCTCTTCCACTTCAACAAGACAAAGGTCGATGCCTTCCTGGTGGACGAGTTCACCGCAATGCTGGGTCGCGACTTCCACGGCGTGCTCAGCCAGGAAGATGCCCCAGGCTTCCTGCATGGCGCGGTGAATGCGGACTTCCTGCGCACCCACATCCACGACTTCCGACAGCCGTTCTATACCTGCGGACCGGAAGGATTCGTACTGGCCGTGAAGAACGCCCTGGTTGAGCTGGGCGCCGATTCCGAACTAATCGACGTGCAATTCTGATGGAGAAGGAACTACTCAATGGGAACGCCGCCAAACGCGCCACCCACACCGAAGCATGGTCCAACCCGGTGCTTCATCCGGTGCACGACCATGATGCCGACGAGGAGAAGATGGTGGCCATCCGCCATCACTTCGGAAAGATCATGGAGACGCTGGGCCTCGACCTGAACGACGCGAGCCTGCGCGATACGCCGAAGCGCGTCGCCAAGATGTTCGTGAAAGAACTCTTCACCGGCCTCGACCAGCGGAACTTCCCCGCCATCACCACCTTCCCCAACGACTACGGCTACCGGGAGATGCTGGTGGAGAAGAACATCAGCCTGTACTCCTGCTGCGAGCATCACTTCCTGCCCATCATCGGCAGGGCGCACGTGGCCTACTTCCCCAAGGACAAGGTGGTGGGCCTCTCCAAATTGAACCGCCTCGTTCAATACCACGCACGCCGGCCCCAGGTGCAGGAGCGCCTCACCGTGCAGATCGCGCAGAGCCTGAAAGAGGTGCTCGGCACGGAGGACGTGGCGGTGTACATCACGGCCGACCATCTGTGCGTGGCCGCGCGCGGCGTGGAGGACACGCACAGCGCCACCACCACCAGCCACTTCGGCGGGCGCTTCCAACGCACCGAGGAGCGGCAGGCATTTCTACATGCCGTAGGGTAGACCGCGGTGCACGATAATGGTCATGGGTGTACCGCAAGTCCGTTCATTTCGCGGCATCTACCAGACCACACCATTGGGAGCATGGGTCCG
Source organism: Bacteroidota bacterium (assembly GCA_963169595.1). Lineage (GTDB taxonomy): Bacteria > Bacteroidota > Bacteroidia > Flavobacteriales_F > PHOS-HE28 > PHOS-HE28. Next base: position 2,577 of record CAUJFM010000394.1, read on the forward strand.
AGCATCGCCTACCTCCGATCCCCTTTGCGCATGGCGCGCGTCCACGGAACCACGATCGGTCGGGTTGGAGTCGCTCAGTTCGTACGATACAGCGTCACCTTCTCGCCGTCGAGCTTGAGGAACCGATCACCGGTGAGGTCGAAGCGCGGGC
>CAUJFM010000395.1 GCA_963169595.1 Bacteroidota bacterium
GCTGCCCGTGCGCTACAAGGCCTGTCCAGACCAGCTGTGATCCATGTGCCGCGAACGCCTCCTTCCCCGCCTGTTGAGCCTGCTGGTCGCGGTCATGGTCCTGCCCGATGTCCTCGCCCAATCCGTGGACCAGTGGACCGCATGGGGCGATGCCTCCATGGCCCGCGGCGAGTACTACGGCGCATCACGGTTCTATGCCGGCGCGCTGGAACTGGAGCCGGGGCGCATGGCCCTGCAGTGGAAGCAGGCCGAGGCATGCCGACAAAGCCATCAGTACGACAAGGCCGCCGAGCTCTATGCCACCGTGCACCGCAAGGACATGGGTCGTACACATCCGGACGCCTTGCGCTGGCTCGGCGAGATGCAGTTGAGCATGGGCGACTACCGGGAGGCCGAACGCACGTGGAACAAGGTGCTCCAGAAGGAGAAGGACAAACGCTCGGTGGTCGCACTGCGTGCCGTGAACGCCTTGGAAGGGATCAAGCTGGCGCGCAGCTTCAAGGAACGACCGGACACCCTCGTGCTGGAGCATCTGCCCGGCCCAGTGAACACCTACGACAGCGAGTTCGGCGGACGGTTGGGCCCTGACAGCGCCTTGTACTTCACCAGCCTTCGTGGAGCGATCAACGACGATGAAGAGGTGATCGACACCGCTGCCTACCGGACCGTCATCCTCTCTTCCTCGAACCAGGGCGCTGGCTGGAGCGATCCGCGCACCTGGGAGGTGAGCGGCATACCAGGGCACAGCGCCAATGCCGCGTGGACCGCAGGCGGGCAGCGGATGCTGTTCACCTTCTGTGCGGATGGCGGTGTTTGCCGCATCCACAGCGCACCGAGCGCAGGACCTGAACGGACGGCCACACCGTTGGCAGGCCTGGGGGAAGAGCCCAGCACCCAACCCTGTGTGGTGCGGTGGAAGGACAAGGAGATCCTCTTCTTCGTGAGCGACCGGAACGGCGGGCCCGGCGGGTCGGACATCTGGTGGGCTGAACTGCGCGATGGCGCTGCGGTGGATGTGCGTCCGCTGGGCGGCAACGTGAACACGTCGGGCAACGAGCGTACGCCCTGGTTCGATGCCACCACTGGGACCTTGTGGTTCAGTTCGGACTTCCATCCGGGCCTGGGCGGCTACGACATCTTCCGAAGCACCTGGACGGGCAGCACCTTCGGACCACCCGTCAACGCCGGCACCCCGATCAACAGCCCGGCGAACGACCTCTACCCGGCCGTGTATCCCGACCGTGGCGAAGGCTGGATCACCAGCAACCGCAAGGGCTCGTTCGCGGCCAAAGGCGAGACCTGCTGCAACGACCTGTACCGCTGGCGCACCAACGCTGCCCCCGTCGCGGCGATCGTGCCGGAGCCCATCCCTTCCGACACCAGCACGGTGATGCGACGCACCGTGGACCTGGTCCGTTTCCAGGACCGCTTCCCGCTGAAGCTCTACTTCCACAACGACGAACCGGAGCCTCGTTCCTGGGCCACCCGCACGGACCAGGCCTACGGCACCACCTATCAGGCCTACATGGCACTGCTACCAACCTATCTGAGGGAACAGACCGATACCACGGCGATCGGCGCGTTCTTCCGGAACGAGGTCACTGTGGGCCACACCCGCTCGCTGGAACTGGCCGAGGCCCTGCGCGATGAGCTGGAGCATGGCGCTTCCCTGACCTTGGAGGTGCGCGGCCACGCCAGTCCGTTGGCACGGAATGCCTACAACACCAACCTGTCCATGCGCCGCATCGCCAGCCTGGAGAACTTCCTGCGCACTTGGAACAGCGGTGTGCTTGCTCCCTACCTCGATGGAACGGCAACTAATGGAGCGCGTCTTGGCCTGCGCATCCTTCCCTTTGGTGAGGACCGGTCCGCCGCGGGCGTCAGCGATGACCTGGGCGACCTGAAGCACTCCGTGTACAGCGTGGAAGCGGCGCGCGAACGCCGCATCGAGGTGGTCGCGGTGGAATGGGCCTCTGCAGGCGAACAGGGACCGCGCTCCATCCAGAAAGCCGGTGAACTGCGCCAGGGATCGGAGCGGACCTTCACCTTCCATGTGGAGAACACAGGCACCACGCCCCTGAGGCTGCTGGCGAGCAAGGCGGACTGCGGCTGCACCACCGCCTCACTGCCCGACGCACCGATCCCGCCCGGTGGGTTGGCGGACGTGGAGGTCATCTTCAACGGCCGCGCACCGGAAGGCCCGCTGCGACGCACCGTGGTGATCGACACCGATGGTACACCGGCCACCATCGAACTGGTGATCGAAGGGACCGTGGTTCCGTAACATCGCACCATGGAACTGCTGCTCCTCTCCAACTCCACCCTGCCTGGCGAACCCTTCTTCCACTGGCCGCAGGCTTACGTACAAGCTTTCCTCCAAGGACGTGCACGCGTGGCCTTCGCAGCCTTCGCGGCCCCCGAGGAACAGCGTGACGCCTACTGCGACAAGGTGCGCGAGGTGCTGACCCCGATGGGTGTGGAGCTTGTGCCCCTGCACCGCGAACCGGATGTGGAGGCGGCCTTGGGAAAGGTGGATGCCGTGGCCGTGGGGGGCGGGAACACCTTTCTCCTGCTGCGCGACCTCTACCGCACCGGCGCGCTGAAGGCCATCTCGCAACGGGTGAAGAAAGGCCTGCCCTACCTGGGCTGGAGCGCCGGCAGCAACGTGGCCAGCCCCACCATCATGACCACGAACGACATGCCCATCGTGGAACCGCCTTCGTTCCGGGCCATGCACCTGGTGCCCTTCCAGATCAACCCGCACTACACCGAGGCCACGATCCCCGGCCATGGCGGAGAGAGCCGCGACCAGCGCATCGCCGAATTCCTTGCCCTGAACCCGGGCATGACCGTGGCCGGGCTCCGCGAAGGCTCCCTGCTGCATGTCCAGGGACAGCGCGTTGAGCTGGTGGGCCGCCCCATGAAGGTATTCCGTGCGGGTGCCGCTGCGGAAGAAGTCCAGCCCGGCGTGTTCCGTACCGACCTGCATCCCGCGGGGAACTGACAGTCCGGAATGGACAACTCCAGGGTCCGCGGGTGATGATGCCCTGCGGATGGGCGGAACTTTGCCGTATGCCGCCGGAGTTGAACCCTGAAACGGTGGATGGGGCCATGAGCTTCCTCCAAACGCTCGGCATGGACCTGCTGGTGCTGCTGAAGATCGTCGGCATCGTGGCGGCCGCCTGGCTGGTGGAGCGCATCATGTACCTGGTGCTGCGCCGGGGCTACGCCCGCCGCAAGGCCAAGGGACGCGACGAGTTCACGCAATACCGCTTCCTGCGGAACGCGGTGCGCACCGTGGTGGTGGTGGCCGCCTTCTTCGCGGTGATCTACACCATCCCCTCACTGCGGTCCTTCGCGTTCACGCTGTTCGCCGGCGCCGGTCTGCTGGTGGCCATCCTCGGTTTCGCGGCCCAGAAGGCCTTCAGCGACATCATCAGCGGCATCTTCATCGTTTCGTTCAAGCCCTTCCGGGTGGGCGACGTGATCCAGGCCGGTGAGCAGGGGCTGTTCGGTACGGTGGAGGACATCAACCTGCGCCACACCACCATCCTCACCTTCGAGAACCGGCGCGTGGTGATCCCGAACTCGATCCTCAGCGAGGAGCGGATCGTGAACAGCAGTATCCGCGACGAGGCCACCTGCCAGTTCGTGGAGATCCCGGTGGCGATCGATGCGGACCTGGAACACGCACGCCGCATCATCCAGGAGGAGAGCCTGGCCCATCCCGCACAGTTCGACCGGCGCACCGCGGAGGAACTGGCCGCTGGCGAGCCCGAGGTGCCCGTGCGCCTGGTGAGCATCACGGATGCCACGGCCCTCATGCGGGCCTATGTGTGGGCCAAGGACCCGGTCACAGCCCGTTTGATGCGCTACGACCTCAACGAGCGGATCCTGAAGCGCATGAAGTTGGAACAGGTGCCCGTGGGCGTCCCCCTCCGTTACTTCGTGCAACGCAACCCTTACGCACCTGCCGTCCACCATGGTGACCAAACGGAGTGAGAAGGCCGGACTGCCGCCAGGCACCCTCGTCCCCGTGCGCTCGCGGGGGGAAAGCGCCACGGTGCTGAAGGCCTTCACCTACGACGAGGGCTCCTACAAGGAGATCACCGTGCCCCAGGTGGCCGATGTACCGCCCTGCGCAGACGGCACCATCACCTGGATCGACATCGACGGGCTCGCCGACCTGCGCACCATGAACGACCTGGGGGAGCGGTTCGGACTGCACGCCCTGATGATCGAGGACATCCTCAACACCGACCAACGGCCGAAGATCGAGGAGTACCAGGACCATCTCTTCGTGGTGGTGAAGATGCTGACCCTCGACGAGGAGACCGGGGGATTGAACACCGAGCAGGTGAGCCTGGTGCTGGGCCACAACTACGTGATCAGCCTGCAGGAACGGCCGGGGGACATCCTGGACCCCGTGCGCGACCGCATCCGCAACGGCACCGGCCGCGTGCGCAAGAAGGGCGCCGACTACCTCCTGTATGCGCTGCTGGATGTCATCGTGGACCATTACTTCAAGGTGGTGGACGCGCTGGGCGAGCGGATCGCCGCGCTGGAACGCAAGGTGCTGGTGAAACCCGGCAACGAGGACCTGGTGACCATCCAGGAGCTGCGCAGCAACCTGATCCATGTGAACCGCTACGTGATGCCCACGCGGGAACTGGCGGGGCGCCTCTACATCCTGCAGAACCCGTTGATCGAGAAGTCCACCCGGCGGTACATCAACGACCTGCAGGACCACACGGTGTACATCGCGGAGACCATCTCCACCTTCCGGGAGATGCTGAGCAGCCTGGAGAACACCTACCACGCCGGCCAGAACGCGCGGATGACCCAGGTGATGAAGCTGCTCACCATCATCAGCACCATCTTCATCCCGCTCACCTTCGTGGTGGGCATCTACGGCATGAACTTCGACCACATGCCCGAGCTGCGCTGGCGCTACGGGTACTTCGCCGTGATGGGCCTGATGGGCGTCCTGGTACTGTTCATGCTCCTGTGGTTCCGTCGCAAGCGCTGGCTGTGAACACGGGCCCCGCCCGCTCATTTTTTCCGCCCATCGGCGCCGGGATCGTCCGGGATCTACTTTTGCACCGCGCACGAGCCCCCATGACCCGGCCCTCTCTCCGCCCCTTCAGCGGCCTTCGCAAGGCCGTGGAGCGCTTCGTGCCTTCCCGCGCATTCCGATGACGTGCGCCACCGTATACCCCGGAGGTCAGGCACGCACGTCCTGCACGCCCGCCGCACCTTCGGCATACGGTCCTTTCCACTTCCGAACCCTTACCGGTACTTCAGGCCCTAATGCCCGATGAAGACGCGCTACATCGACCTGATCGAACAGACCTTCGATTTCCCCAAGGACGAGTTCCAACTTGACGGGGAGAACCTCGTTTGGAACGGGCTTCCGCTGGTGGACCTGCTGAAGAAGCATGGAACCCCGCTGCGGCTCACCTACCTGCCCAAGATCGGCGAGAAGATCGAC
>CAUJFM010000396.1 GCA_963169595.1 Bacteroidota bacterium
TCGGACGGCTTCAGCGCAGAGGCCTCCCCGTACTTGGCGATGGCCTCATCCAACCGCTCCTCGCTCGAGGCTTTCATGGCCTCGCCCAGCATGGCCTGGTAGCGCTCGTCCAGTTCCTTGGCCTGGCGCTCGTCCTCGGCCTTCTTGGCCAGCTCATCCTGCTTCTGCTTGATCAGCGCCAGGCGGTCCTTGGGATACTTCTCCTCCGGCTTCAGGGTGGAAGCCTCGGTGTAGTTGGCCGCAGCTTCCTCGTAACGCGCCGCATTGAACGCCAGGTCGCCGGCGGTGATGGCCGCCTGGTACTGCTCGGCCAATTCCTTGGCCTTGCGCTCCTCCTCGGCCTTCTTCGCCGCTTCGTCCTTCTTCAGGGCGATGGCGGCCAACTGGTCCTTGGGATACTTCTCCTCGGGCTTCAGGGTGCCGGCCTCGGTGTACTTGGTGGTGGCCAGGTCCCAGTTCGAGGCCTTGAACGCGACATCGCCGGCGGAGATGGCGGCCTGGTACTTGTCGTTCAGTTCCTTCGCCTTGCGCTCTTCCTCGGCCTTCTTCGCCAGCTCATCACGCTTGGCCGCGATGGCCGCCAGCTGGTCCTTCGGGTACTTCTCCTCGGGCTTCAAGGTGCCCGCCTCGGTGTACTTGGCCTGGGCCTGGTCCAGGTTACCGGCCTTGAACGCCGCATCCCCGGCAACAATGGCCGCCTGATACTTCTCGTTCAACTCCTTCGCCTTGCGTTCCTCCTCGGCCTTCTTCGCGGCCTCGGCCAGCAGCCCTTCGATCTCCTGGAGCTTCTGCTTGGGATAGGGCTCCTTGTCCTTGATGTCGAGCGCGGCGTTGTACTTGGCCTTGGCCCCTTCGTAGTCCTTCTTCGCCAGCAATCCATCGGCCTCCTTCACAAGCGCCGCGTACTGTTCCCCGGCTTTCTTGTCCGCCTCAGCCCCTTCCAGGCTCATCCGGGCATCGCTCAATTTGGCGGTGGCCACCGGATCGTTCGCCTTGAAACTGAGGGCTTCCGTGAAGCTCGCCACAGCCTTCTTGTAATCCTTGGCGGTCATCGCCGAGTTGCCGGCCTGCATGGCCTTGGCGTACTCCGCCTCGGCATTGGCCTCGCGCTTCTTGCGCTCCTCGTACTCCTTCATCAGACGGGCCTGTGCATCGCGCATGCGGGCCGTGTACTCCATGTCCCACTCGAAATTGCCCGCAGCCCCCACGTACTTGGCCTTGCCGAAGGGCTCGTTCAGGATGGAATAATCCACGCCCTGGATCTCCACCATCATGGTGAAGTCGATGTTCATGCCGTGGCCACCAGCGCGCTCCTCTTCCGGCACGTTCCGGGTGTCGATGGTGATGTTCTTGCCCACGAAGCCGGTCTTGGCACACATCACCTTGTAATCCGAGCCGTAGTCGAGGTTCACCTCGTACTTGCCACTGGCATTGGTTTGCACCTCCAGCAGCTTCGCACCGTTCTTGTATACGGTGATGGTGACCCCTTCGAGCTTCTTCTGGCTCACGTTGTCCTTCACCGTACCGAACACGGTCACCACATCCAGCTGGGCCAAGGCCGGCAGGGCGGCGAACAGCAGCAAGGGCAGGGCCAAGGCCCGAAGTGCCCGTTGTAGGGAACTGGTCTCCACGCGTCTTGGTGCGTCCCGCAGGTCTTGGGACGAACGCCGCAAAATACGACATCTTTGGCCTGACCGCGCCTTGTTGGCGGGGTCGAAGGGACCATGTTCAGCGTCTGGGAAGCCGGTCAATTTCATCGTTCGCCCCATTTGGCGGTGATCGGCGGGGGGATCGTGGGCCTGTTCACCGCCCTTTTTCACAAACGCAGGCACCCGCATCATCATGTGCTGGTGCTGGAACGGGGGCCCTTTCCGAGCGGGGCCAGTGTGAAGAACGCGGGATTCGCGTGCTTCGGCAGCCCCAGTGAACTGCTCGCCGACCTGGATGCCGAAGGCACGGACGCCATGCTGGCCCGCGTGGAGGAACGGTGGCGGGGCCTGCTCGAGCTCCGCGCGGAACTGGGTGATCAGGCGATCGGCTTCGAGCCCACGGGAGGACATGAGATCTATGGACCGCATGACCCGCTGTACACCCGCGTGGCCGAACGGTTCGATGCGCTGAACGACCTGCTCCGCCCCCTGTTCGGCGCCACCGTGTTCCAGTGGGACCCGGCGGCCTTGGAGCGCACCGGCATGGCCCGGCTTGCGCACCTGGCACGCACGGACCTGGAAGGCCCCGTGGACAGTGGTGCCCTGATGAACAGTCTGCTGCGCAAGGCCGTGGCCGAAGGCGTGCTCTTTCGCCCCTGTGCCGAGGTGCTCGGCTTTGAAGAGGGCTCCGAGAGCGTGCTGATCCGCCTGGCCGATGGCACGGAACTGCATGCGGACCGCGTGGTGGTGGCCACCAATGCGTGGACGAAGGAGCTGCTTCCCCAATTGGCCGTGGTACCCGCCCGCGGACAGGTGCTGCTGACCCAGCCCATACCCGGACTTCGACTGCGGGGGACCTTCCACTACGACGAAGGGTTCTACTATTTCCGCGACCATGGCGGTGGTGTGCTGCTGGGTGGAGGACGCAATCTGGATATCGCCGGAGAGACCACCTCCGAGGAGGGCACCACGCCCCTGATCCAAGATGCGTTGGTCAAGCTCCTGGAGGAGGTGATCATCCCGGGCCAGCCCTACACCATCGCGCGCCGGTGGAGCGGCATCATGGGCATGGGCCCCAGCAAGAGCCCCATCGTGGAGCGTTGCTCCGAGCGAGTGGTGGCGGCCGTGCGGCTGGGCGGGATGGGTGTGGCCATCGGCATCCGGGTGGCGCGAAAGGCCGCCGGGCTCGTAGCGGAATGAGGGCGTTTCGGCAAACGGCCTGGTGATGCATGATCGGTCATGGAGCGGCGTGTCGACCGCTCCTGAACCTGCGGCCCATGCGGCCGATCGAGGTCCGACCGCCGCTGGGTGGTGCTCATCGGTCACCGGTGTCGGCCGGCGCACCGCTCCCTTCGTGGACCTGTATATTCCTTGAACCGGTCGGCGGCCCTGCGTGTACCGAAGGGCACGAACACCATCGTTCGTAGCACAAACCACGACCGCCATGTTCACCATCGCCGCCCTCCTGATGCTCCTGTTGCTCAGCGTTGCCTACGTGTCACGCAACAGTTGGAGCGATGTGCTCTCGACCACGCGCAACGACCTGGTCTTCGCCGAACGGAACCGTGACTACGGTGCCTACGTCATCCGCCGCGAGCACCACCGCGTCATGATCCTGGCCTTTGGCATCACCATGTTGCTCCTTGGCGGTATGTACGGATCGTCCGTGCTGCTGGCCCCGGATACGGTGGCCGTACCGGATGGTCGACATGCCACCGAGGTGGTGCTCACGGACATGGACTTCACCGTACCCAAACCATCGGCGTCGACCGCACCGCGCACCACCCCTACACCCCGCTCTGCACCGCCCGCTCCATCCACGGGGTCCGGTCTCCCCATCGCGGTGGATAGTGCGGTCAACCTGAAACCAGATACCGCGCAGCGCACCGGGCCTGGCCCATCCACAGGTCCTTCCACCGGCACCCTGCCTCCGGGACCCGGAACGGGGCCGGCCGGAGGTGGCTCGGACGGGGACCGGGACACCACGGTCCATGAAGGTTGGCAGGCCGATGTGTTGCCCGAATATCCCGGCGGCCTGGAAGCCCTCTATGCCGACCTCCGCAAGGTGATCCGCTATCCGGTCGCCGACTTCGAGCAGGGCCGCGAGGGCAAGGTCTATGTCACCTTCGTGGTGACCGAGGAAGGCACCCTGACGCAGGTGAACGTGAGCAAAGGCGTGACCGCCACCATGAACGAAGAGGCCGTGCGGGCTCTGCGCCAGCTCCAGAAGAAATGGAAGCCCGGTCAGTTCCAGGGAAAGCGGGTGCGCGTGCGCTACAACCTGCCGATCAACTTCAAGCTCCAGTAGGGAACGGTCATTCAGACCATCCCCGAACGCACAAGGCCCCCAGCTTTCGCTGGGGGCCTTGCTATTCCTGAGAGCCTCCTTTCGGATTTGAACCGAAGACCTGCTCATTACGAATGAGCTGCTCTACCGCTGAGCTAAGGAGGCGTTCGCCGCCCGCTGGCCTTGGCCGACGGGCGGCAAATGTATGCAGCGCGGACCGATCCCGTGCAAGTCCTACTGGCGGACAAAGCGCAGCGGGGTGCGGCCCTCGGCCACCACACTGTACACGCCGGCGGTCAGTTGGCCCACCGTGATCTCGGTACGCACATCGGACACCTGTTGCGTCAGCACCAAACGGCCGGTGGCATCCAGCACGCGCAACACCTCTCCCACCTTCGCTCCGGATACGGTCAGTTGCTCAACGACCGGGTTGGGGAACAGCGACCAGGAAGCCTGCGTCATGTCCGCCACACCCGTGCTCAACCGGATGTCCAGGGCCATGTTACCCGGGGCAACACCCACAGCGACCGTGCTCAGGATGGTGCCTTCGAGGTCCATCACATGCAGTTCACCCGAGGTGAGGAAATCGGTGGTCGTGGCATAGAGCAAGCCATTAACGGGGTCCTCCAACAGGCCATACACCGCAGGCGTTCCGGCCAGGGTGTCCGCCACAGCGCCGGAGCTCAGGTCGAAGCGGGCGAGCTCACCTTGGGCGTACTCCATGAAGTACACCTTGCCGTTGGCGGTGACCTTGGTGGAGGCACCGCAACCGGAGTTCGCGGCCACGAGAGAAGTGTAGGTCACGTTCTGACCGGCCAGGCCCACCCGGCTGATGCTGCTGTGGGTGAAGTCCGTGTTACAGAAGGCTACGATATCGCCTTCATGGAGCATGAGCTTCTCGGGGTTGGTGGCCTCGGGCCCCAGATCGATGGAGCTCTCCAGAACCCCGGTGGACAGATCGACCACGCCCACCTGGCCCACGAAAGCGCCCCATTCAAAGGCGTTACCCACGGCCAGGTAAGCCTTGTCCCCCTGGACCACGACATCCTCGCAGGCGTGAACCAGCCCGTCGGCCGGGGTGATGGCATACAGCAGCTCCAGGGTGGCCTTGTCGCGCACCTCGAAATAGTGCGGGAGCCCACCGAGCTCACCCCGCGTGATCAGCAGCTGATCGTCCCATACGGCCAGCTTGCGGATGCCATCCACCATCACCTCGCCCGTTTGCACGTAGGTATCCGCATCGTAGCGCAACACGCGATCGTCAGCAGCCACATAAATGCTGCCCCCGTCAACGAGCACATCACTGCCGAAGCGTGGGCCGGTGATGGTGGCCATGGTCTGGTAGCTGCCGGTGGCCGGGTCGTAGCTGCCCAGCGATACCGGCACCAGTTGGCCTCCTCCATTGAAGTAATCGTAGTACCCTTCGTTGAGCACCACCACCTGGTGTACGGTGGATTGTGCGCTGACGTGCAGCGCGATGGCCAGCAGGCCTGCGGAAAGTAGAGAACGGTACATGGCAAAGAGCGTAATTTAGGTTGCCGCGTTCACCGCACGGCGTTCTCACGGGTGAAACCACGGTCATGGCGGCGCGGCCTGTACCGCAAGCCGTCCGGCCCTGTCCCATGGCCGATGCTCCATACCCCGAGCAGGCCGGGGGCGCGGTGGCAGGTCTTCTGGCTCGTCGCCATACCTGTTGCACCTTCCCGTCCACCTTACGGCGGACAGTGGTCCACGCAACAGGCGTCAGCGGCTTACAGCTGCGGGAACAGCTCCCGGTTCACACGGGATTCCCTTTTGCGTCCCGCCCAACGGACGGGAACCACCTCGCGGGGCGAAGGTAACCACCTGCTCAGAACCGGAGGCCGAGCGAGAGCTGCGCGCCAAGCCCGCGCGTGCTCAGGGTGGCATCAAAACCGCTCAGGTCCACATCGCTACCATTCAGCTCGTAGGTCCGAAGGGGAAGCGTGGTGGCCAGGTAACGCAGGTGGAACTGGAGGGAGAGCAGATCCCCCAGGCCGAATCCCACCCCGGTGGTGATCCCAAAATGGGAGCCGGAGTACTTCGCATTGCTGTTGAAAAGCACCTCGGACCGTTCGATGCGCAACGTAGTGGTGCCCAACTGCAGGCCGGTCATCAGGGCGAAGCGGTCCTTGTTCACCAAGTAGAACTTGGGCTGAAGGCCCACCAGCACGATCCCATTGGTCTCCGTGGCGCTGGAATCCAAGTATGAGCCCGGTTCAACATACAGGCCGAGCGCGAACAGGCGGCTGAAGCCATAGGCCACCTCGATGGGTACGGTCACCGATGCCGCACCATCGTCCTTGGTGGTCGTGAACCACGTCCCTTGGAACTGGATGCGCTGTTCATAGGTGGTGGTATGCCCCGCAGCGGCCAGCCCGATGGACAGGTGCACGGTGCCCTTCTCGTTCATCTGCGCGCGCAGGACGGAAGGCATCATCACAACGATGAAGGCGATGAGGCCAAGGTGGAGTGAACGGTACATGGCGTGGGTTGACGCTGCAAAATACGAGGCTGGAGCCACGCGTTCGGGAACCCACGAATGCGTAGCAGCAGGCAGATGCTCCGTACTTTACATTTCCTGAACACGGACTTACCTTCGTACTCCTTCGTGAACCATTGTTCGTGGAACGTGTTCCATAGATAACAGCGGACACGCAGCACCGCTCCGATCATGGAACAGACCACCCGCCCGCAGGAGAACGCTTCCGATACGACCGAACAGGAAGCAGAGCGCAACGCTCCGAAGCGGTATGGTCCGTACTGCCCGCAGCGACTGGGCTTCGACCCGATGAAGGACCTTAACCTGCCGGGGAGCTACGATGAGGTCGTGATGCGCTTCAAGCGGCTCCAAGGGGACCGGGCAGAGGAAGTGCTCAACTGATCGTCACCACATGCTTGAACAAAGGCCCCGGAACTTCGGGGCCTTTTTCGTTCCCGACCCTGACGATCGTCCTTGTTCCGGGGCCCGGTCGGCATTACTTTCAACGCATCCTCCGCGCGTCCCCTTCCGGTGAACGGTCAGGGGCGGATCCGATCGCATCGGACGGGACCTCCACGGTGGCATGGAACGCATGTACCACCAATCCCTTTTCCCGTCATGAACGCCTTCGATGCCAAACACATCAAGAACATCGTGCTCCTGGGCTCCCACGGATGCGGCAAGACCACGCTGGCCGAAACCATGCTCTTCGAAGCGGGTCTTATCAAACGCCGCGGCCGGATCGAGGACAGGAACACCGTGAGCGACTTCCATGAGCTGGAGCACGAGCGCGGCAGCAGCGTGTACAGCACGGTCCTGCACACCGAATGGCAGGGCTACAAGATCAACATCATCGACACACCGGGGCTGGACGACCTCGTGGGCGAGACCATCCCGGCCCTGCGCGTGGCCGACACCTGCGTGCTGCTGCTGAACGCGCACCATGGTGTGGAGGTGGGCACCGACCTGGTGTGGGAGCACATGCAACGCTATGACCGCCCTGTCATCATCGGGGTGAACCAGCTGGACCATCCGAACGCGGATTTTGAGGCCACCGTGGCCCAGGCCCGTGAACACTTCGGCAGCGCCGTCACCGTGATGCAGTATCCTGTGGAGCAAGGCGATGGCTTCCATCGCATCATCGACCTGCTGAAGATGACCATGTACGTGTTCAAGGATGCGGGGGGGAAACCGGAGAAACAGCCGATACCCGATACGGAGAAGGAACGCGCCGAGGCCCTGCACAAGGAACTGGTGGAGAAGGCGGCCGAGAACGATGAGACCCTGATGGAACACTACTTCGACAAGGGGGAGCTCGATGAGGACGAGATGCGCATGGGCCTGAAGCAAGGCATGATGAAGCGCACTTGCCACCCCGTGTTCTGCCTGAGCGCGCTGCGGAACATGGGCAGCGGTCGCCTGATGGGCTTCATCGACAACGTGGCCCCGGCTGCCTTGGAGATGCCCGCCGAGGAACTGGTGGGGGGCGGCACGCTGGAATGCCGGGCCGACGGGCCTCCCGTGCTCTTCACCTTCAAGACGATGATCGAACCGAAGGCCGGCCACATCACGCTGTTCAAGGTGATGAGCGGCGAGGTGGCCGAAGGGATGGAACTGGTGAACGACAACACCGGCGCCACCGAACGCATCAACCAGCTCTTCATCGTGGACGGCCGCGAGCGCCGCCAGGTGGACAAGCTCGCCGCCGGTGACATCGGTGGCACCATCAAGCTGAAGGACACCGCCACCGCGCACACTCTGCACGCACCGGGCAAGGCCGTGAAGCTGCAACCGATCGCGTTCCCCGAGCCACGTCTGCGCCAGGTGATCAAGGCCGTGGACCAGAAGTTGGAGGAGAAGCTGCACACCGCGCTGCTCGAGGTCCAGAAGGAAGATCCCACCATCGTGCTGACCTACAGCCGGGAGACCGGACAACAACTGGTGGGTGCCCAGGGGGAACTGCACCTGAACCTGCTGAAGTGGAAGCTGAACCACCACTACAAGGTGGACCCGGTGTTCAGCGCACCGAGGATCCCCTACCGGGAGACCATCCGCAAGGCGGCGGAAGCCTCCTATCGCCACAAGAAACAGACCGGTGGCAGCGGGCAGTTCGCCGAGGTGCACCTGCGTATCGAGCCGTGGCTGGAAGGCATGCCCGAACCCACAGGCGTAAGCGTACGCGGCAAGGAGGAGCACGAACTGCCCACGGGGGGCAAGCTGGTGTTCTACAACTGCATCGTGGGCGGGGTCATCGACAACAAGTTCATGCCCAGCATCCTGAAGGGGGTGATGGAGAAGATGGAACGCGGTCCGCTCACCGGCTCACCGGCGCGTGACATCCGCGTGGTCGTGTTCGACGGGAAGATGCACCCGGTGGACAGCAACGACATCAGCTTCAAGATCGCCGGGCTGCAGGCCTTCCGCGAGGCCTTCACCCAGGCGGACCCGCAGTTGATGGAGCCCATCCAGGAACTCGAAGTGCGTGTTCCTGCGGACCTCATGGGCGATGTGATGACCGACCTGCAGGGACGGCGCAGCATCGTGCTGGGCGTGGACAGCAGCGGGCGGTACCAGGTCATCCGCACACTGACGCCGCTGGCCGAACTGGACCGGTACAGCACCACCCTGCGGAGCCTCACCCAGGGGCGCGGCACCTACGCCGAGCGGTTCCATGCCTACCAACCTGTGCCGGCCGAACTACAGCACAAGCTGGTGAGCGGGCACAAGGAGGAGGAAGTGCTGGCGTGATGATGGCGTTCGCCCGCTGCATCCCGTTCGATCGCGGGATGCAGCGGGCGTTCTTCCTTCACGGACGAACCATGCCGCCAACACCACCGCCCAGGTACACCCGGTCGTTGGTCAGGTCCATGTCGGCGGTGCGCCGATAGGGGTCCAGCATGATGGAGGTGAGGTCGGCCAGACGCCCCGGCACGGTGAACTGGTAAGTGGGGTTGGTCCATTGCCAGGCCGGCAGGGTGGTGAACGGCTGGCGGTCGCCGTCAGCGGGCCGCGCGCCGCGCATCAGGGACAGCGGCACATGGTAGAGCATGGAGCGACCGTCCTTCTCGAGCAGTTCAAGGTCCACCGGCATGCACTGATCGCCTTTCCTGGCCAGCGTGATCCGCAGGGAATCGCCCACTTGGAGCACCTCCGTTATCGCATAGTCCAAGGTGCGTGTGGTGTTCACCCATTGGTCGAAGTACCAGTCGAGCTCCACCCCGCTCTGCTTCTCCATCACGCGTTCAAAGTCGATGGGTTCCGGATGCTTGAACCCACAGGTGGCGTAGTACCGCTTCAGCCCTGCCGCCAGGGTCTTCTCCCCCACCACGGCACCCAGTTGGTGCACGAACATCTCCCCGAAGCTGTAGGCCGTGGTGCCGTAGGTGCGGTTGGTGAGGAAGTGGTCCGCATGGATGCTGGGCGCCTCATGTCGTCCGCTCTCCACCAGCTCACGGTACGCCGCGATCGACCCGGCATGCGGGTCCTCGCCCCGCGGGAACAGGAGCTCCATGACCTGGCTGCCGGCATACTCCGTGAAGCCCTCATCCATCCAGGCGAAGCGCCCTTCGTTGCTGGCGAGCACCCCGTAGTACCAGCTGTGCACGCACTCGTGCACGCTCACCCCCACCAGGCTGCCCAGCCGCCGCTTGCCGGTGATCAGCGTGAGCATCGGGTACTCCATGCCGCCATCACCGCCCTGCACAAAGCTGTACTGCGGCCAGGGATACTTCCCGAAGTGCTCGTTCATGTAGCGGAAACAGCGCTCCATGTAGGTGGGCAGTTCCTTCCACACCGCCTCCAGCTCGGGCTGGTCCTTGTAGAAGAAGTGCAGTTCAGGCCCATCGGCCATCGGTAGCACCACGTGCTTGAAGTCCCGGTCAGCCCCCCAGGCGAAGTCGTGCACGTCCTTGGCCACGAAGCGCCAGGTCAGGCGGTCCCCGGAGGGCCGCTTGATGGGCTTGCGACTGGGGTAGCCATGCCCCACCTGCTCTGGGTTCTGGAGCACACCGGTGGCCGCCACCGTATAGGCGCTGTCCAAGGTCAGGGTGACGTCAAAATCCCCCCAGACCCCATGGAACTCCCTTCCCACATAGGGGTAGGCGTGCCAGCCCCGGTGATCATACTCCGCCAGTTTGGGGTACCATTGGCTCATGCTGTAGGCCACCCCTTCGGCATTGTCGCGGCCGGTGCGCCTGATCTGCACGGGCACCTGACCGGTGAAATTGTAGGTGAGCACGGTGCTCCGGCCCGGTAGCAGCGGCTTGGGAAGGTCCACTTTCAGCACCGTGCCCATGGGGGTGAGCACCGCCGACCGTCCTTCCTGCTTCAGATCCAACACCTGCAGGTCCCCCACCTGGTCCGGCATCAGCGCAGCAATGCGGCTTCCCACCCGCGGATCGGGATCGGCGATGGTGCGGGAGCGCACATCCATCTCGCTGCCCGGCTTGAAGGCATTGAGGTAGAGGTGGAAGAACACCGTCTGAAGCGTGTCGGGACTATTGTTCGTGTACTTGAGCAAGGAGGCCCCGGTGAACCGATGGGTCCGGTGGTCCAGGTCCACCGACATGGTGTAGGCGACCCGTTGCTGCCAACGGTCGCATTGGGCATGGGTATCGAGGCTGGGACCGGCCATTACCAGGACCGCAGCTGGGATCAACTGACGCATGCCGCAAAGAAAAGGCGGGCCGTCATAGCCCGCCTTGTACGTTGCAGGATCGTGCGCGATCAGGAGAGCAAACGCTGACGAAGGGCGAACTCCAGCTGACGGTTGGCGTCCTCCAGGCGTTTGGTGTAGGCCACCCGGTCCGCCTCGGCCTGGATGTCGGCGAAGGCCTGGTCCACGGCCGTGACCAGTTGTTCGTTCACCCAAGGCTTGGCGAAATACTTGGTGACCCCACCGTTGTTCACCGCCTCGATGATGGCCTCCAGGTCGGCATAGGCGGTAACGAGCATCCGACGCACGGAGGGATACTTCTCCCGTACCTCGGCCAGAAGAGCGCTGCCGCGCGTAACGGGCATCCGCTGGTCGGCGATGACCACGTGCACGGTGTGCCTGGCCAGCAGGTCCATCACTTCAGGAGCAGAGCCCGCCGTGTGCACCTCCATGGCATGGCGGAATGCGGCCCGGAAGGCCTGACGGTTACCCGCATCGTCGTCCACATAGACCACCACGGGTTTGGGGGCTTCAACGGGCAGGGGCTTGGCAGCGCTCATGGGTTGGGGGATAGGTTCCAGCCCGTCTTTACGACCGATCATTGAAAAGGTTTCCTGTAAGATCTGTTGAAAACTTGTTAATAAGTCGAAGTTGACTACATTAGACCCCGCAGGGCTACTTGGACCGTACTCTGCGACCGACCTGATGGACCCATTACATGAAGCGCTCAAGGGCGCTTCAGCGGCCGACCGGACCTCGTTCCGGCCGGTGTTCCACCGCTTGCCCGCCGATCGGGAAGGCCTGGTGGACCTGCTGAAGCGCGAACCCCGGGTGCAGGTGTTCGACCACCTGCACGGGCAACTGACCGAGCTGGTCCGCTCGCTCAATCCTTCCGTGCGGTATACCCCCGCGGAACTGGATGCGGCGGCCACCGCCCACTTGAACGGCACCCCTGCTGAGGAGTATGGCGTGTGGGTCTACTACCCGTGGGCCCAGCGACTGGTGCACCTGCTGGATGAACAGGAGTTCGCCCTGGTTCGCACGGACCGCAACCGCAACAAGATCACCCGGGAGGAACAGGCCCTGCTGGCCACCAAGAAAGTGGGGGTCATCGGACTGAGCGTGGGGCAAAGCGTGAGCCTGACCATGGCCCTGGAGCGCAGTTTCGGGGAGATCCGCCTGGCGGACTTCGACACCTTGGAGCTGAGCAACCTGAACCGGATCCGCAGCGGGGTTCACCACCTGGGCGTGAGCAAGGTGGTGAACGTGGCCCGCGAGATCGCCGAGATCGACCCCTTCCTGAAGGTCACCTGCTACGAAGAGGGGATCACCCGCGCCAACATCGACCAGTTCCTGACCGAGGGCGGCAAGCTCGACGTGCTGGTGGAGGAATGCGACAGCGTGGACGTGAAGATCTACGCCCGGCAGCGGGCCAAGGCCTTCGGCATCCCGGTGATCATGGATACCAGCGACCGGGGATTGATCGATGTGGAGCGATTCGACCTGGAGCCGGAGCGGCCGTTGCTGCATGGTCTGCTCGAAGGTCTCGACCTCTCCGTGGTGGAACGCCCCATGACGAACCAAGAGAAACTCCCCTTCATGGGACGCATTGTTGGCATGGAGACCATCAGTGATCGCATGAAGGCATCGCTACCGGAACTCGGCAGAACGATCACAACGTGGCCGCAATTGGCCAGTGGGGTCGTTCTGGGAGGGGCCATCGTCGGCGAGGTCTATCGCCGCATCCTCCTCGATGAGCTCCGCATTTCCGGCCGTTGGTGGAATGATACGACCGAGAGCATCTCCCCGGCAAATGCCCATCATCTGACCGGCTCGCCCATTGAACCAAACCCGTGAACCCTGGCCACATGGAAAAGATCACGCTACGCGCGTTCCGCGCACCCGACGAACCTGAGCTTTGCGCCGAGTTCCTTCGTGAACACCGCAAGGTCCTCGAGGATTTTGGGATCCAGAACGTGAGCACCAATACGGATAGCTGGATGTCCGACCCGAACGCATACATCATCGTTGCCTTGCATGATACCCTGGGCATGGTGGGTGGCATCCGGCTGCAGATCGCTGCGGAAGGAACTCCGCTCCCGATGGAGGAGGCGATCGGAAAATTGGATGCAAGGGTTCACGATGAACTGGAGGAGCTGCGCCCACACGGGAATGGTGAAGTGTGCAGCTTGTGGAACGCCAACCGCTATGGTCACATGGGGGTCCCGGTGCTGTTGAGCCAGGCGGTGACCGCCATGGCGACCATGGCCAATGCGCGAAAAATGGTCTGTCTCGTTGCACACTACACGCAACGGCACCCGAAGCGCAATGGGTTCATCGTCATGGACAAAGTGGGTACAGAGGGAGTATTCTCCTATCCGATCCCCTCGATCAAAGCGATCGCCATGGTGAATCCGGACACGATGACGCTTCCTCATGCGACCAACACCCAACGCCAGCTGATCTACAGCATTCGCTTGCGGCCGAAACAGGTCCGTGTGGAAGCCCCGAACAGCACGCCGATCGAGGTGCATTACGACATGTGCCTTCAGACCAACATGCTCGACCTCCATGCCTATCAGAGCATAGAGCAGCAGCGGTTGAGCCAGGCAGGTTGACCCGCACGAACCTTGTTCCCCATTTGCGCGTATCAGCGCGCAATGTTGGGCAAGACACTCGTAGTAGCGGCCTCCCTGCTGGCACTTCCGGTCGTAGGAAGCCAGGATATCTTCGTTCTTTCCGAGGATAGGTCACCCTACATCGGCAGGTACATTGAGGTGCTTACCTCTTCCACTTCTGGCACCACCATCCGAGATGTGGTGCGCAACGGCGCCTTCCTTCCCGGTCAGCAGGATGTACCGAACCTGGGGCTGTCCGACAGTGAGCATTGGATCCGGTTCAAGGTCCACAATGAACTGAGCACCTCCGATCTGGTGCTCAATATCGCACATCCTGATATTGACACGCTCGAGGTCTATGAGGCCAACGGCAATGGAGGGATCCGGCTCATCGGTCGAACCGGTCTAATGGTGGAGGCCGGCCGCCGTATCCACCGCGATGCGGAGAACAGCTTCAATCTGCAACTGCCCTCCGGAACTATCGGTCAGTACTATCTCCGGGTCCGAAGCAACAAGCAGCTCCAGCTTCCGATCACGCTTTCGAGCTCCAATGCCTACTCGCAGGACCGAAGCACCCGGAACCTGATCCTTGGGGGGTACATCGGCATCATGCTCGTGATGTCCTTGTACAACTTCTTCATCTACCTGTCCATGCGCGACAAGAGCTACCTGCTCTATGTCCTGTATATCCTTTCGGTCGCGCTGACCCAACTGGCCTTCTCGGGCGTTGCTCCATTCTACTTCTGGTCCGGTTGGACCTGGGTCGCACCGAAAGCCACGGTGCTTCTCACCATCTCGACCGCGATACTCGCCTCCGAGTTCCTCATGGTGTTCATCCGCACGAAGGTCTACGTGCCTCAATGGCACCGATGGGCACGCCCGTTCTACATCACCCTAGCCATGTGCGTGTTGCTCGAGGTGATGGAGCTGCCCCTGCTGGCCTATAAGTCCACACAGATCGTCTCCGGCATCTTCGCGAGCTACTTGATGGCCATGGTCTTCATGGTATGGCGCCAAGGGTCCCGACAGGCTGGTTATTTCCTGATCGCCTGGAGCGTCTTCCTGGTCGGGACGGTCCTGTTCGTGATGAAGGACATGGGCATCCTCCCGTACAACTCCCTCACGTTGTATACCATGCCCATCGGCTCCGCCATCGAAGGCGTGCTCCTCTCCTTCGGTCTGGCCGATCGCATCAACGTGCTGCGCCGCGAGAAGGAACGCTCCCAGGCCGAGGCACTGACCGCCCTGCAGGAGAACGAACGTCTGGTGCGCGAACAGAACGTGCTACTGGAGGAAAAGGTGAAGCAGCGCACCGCCGCCCTACAGGAGAGCAACGAGCACCTGAAGCGCACCCAGGCCCAGCTGGTGAGCGCGGAGAAGATGGCCTCCCTGGGTCAGCTCACGGCCGGCATCGCCCACGAGATCAACAACCCGATCAACTTCATCACCAGCAACATCGCCCCGCTGCGCCGCAACATCGGCGAGATCGTGGAGGTGATGCAGGAGTACCGCGGTATGGACCCGGCACAGGCTGCCGCACAGTTGGCCGACCTGCGCGCCCGGGAGGAACGCCTCGGCATCTCGGAGTCGATCGCCGAACTGGACGACATCATCAACAGCATCGCGGAAGGCTCCACCCGGACCGCCGAGATCGTGCGCGGCCTGCGCAACTTCTCACGCCTCGATGAGTCCGACCTGAAGGATGCCGACCTCAACGAAGGCCTGCGCAGCACCCTGGCGGTGCTCCAGCCCCAGTTCAAGGACAAGGTGGACATCCGCCTCGAGCTGGGTACACTACCCAAGGTGGAGTGTTTCCCGGGCAAGGTGAACCAGGTGTTCATGAACATCCTCACCAACGGCGCACAGGCCACCCTGGCCCGCATGGACGGTCGCCCCCGTGAGGTGGTCGCCACCACCCGCAACTTGGGCGATCTGGTGGAAATCGTGATCACGGACACCGGCGTGGGCATGCCCCCCGAGGTCCAGGCCCGCATCTTCGACCCCTTCTTCACCACCAAGGCGGTGGGCGAGGGAACCGGACTGGGGCTTTCCATCGTATACGGGATCATCGAGGACCACCACGGCAGCATCGCCGTGGAAAGCACCCCTGGCGTGGGCACCTCGTTCCGCATCCAACTTCCCATCCACCAGCAACGCCGCCAAGAACTGCGCGCATGAGCGAACTGAACGCCAACCGCCTTCGTGTCCTCTTCGTCGATGACGAGGAAGGGAACCTGAAGGCCTTCCGTAGCACCTTCCGCCGTGACATGGACGTGCTCCTCGCCCACTCCGGGCAGGAAGCCTTGGACATCCTGGAACGCGAGCGGGTCCATGTGATCATCTCCGACCAGCGCATGCCGGGCATGTCCGGTGATGCGTTCCTGGCCATTGCACGGGAGCGCCATCCCAACACCATGCGGATGCTGCTCACGGGCTACGCCGACCTGGAGGCGGTGGTGGCTGCCGTGAACAAAGGAGGCATCTATGCCTACGCCACCAAGCCGTGGGACGAGAACGACCTGCGCCTGCGGATCCTGCAGGCCTACGAGATCCACCAGCTCCGGGAATCGAAGGAGCACTTGCTGGAGCAGTACCGCCAGATCTATGAACTGTCCGGCGACCCCATCGTGCTGGTGGACCACAACGGGACCCTCGTGGACGCCAATCCGGCCTGTGCCCGGCTGATGGGCATGGAGCGTTCGGCGTTAGTGGGCTCCCGCTTCACGGACCACTTGGACGACCCGAAGGGCCTTGTCCGGTCGCTCCGTGCCAAGCGGAACGGCACGGCCTTCATCAATGTGGACATCACCATCAGGACCCCGGCCGGAAGCGTGGTGGATGGGTTGATGACCGCGACCTACCTGGGCAAGCAACCGGGTGGCAAGCAGCTGTTCCAGGCGATCATCAAGGACATGACCGATCGCCGGCAGGAAGAGAACCGTCTGCGCCAGTTGAACGAGCAATTGGACAAGCGGGTGAACGCCCGGACGAACCAACTGCTGGAAGCGTTGGAGGACATCGGGTCCTTCTCCTACACCGTGGCCCACGACCTGCGGTCCCCGCTGAAGAACATCGCCGCCATGAGCGGGATGCTCCAACAGATGGCGCAGGAGGCTGAAGGCCAGGAGGAGCTCTCGGAATTCGCCGACCGTATCGAGCGCAACTCCAAGCGTCTGCTCGAACTGGTGGACGACCTGCTGCGCTTCTCCCAGACGAACACCCGCGAGCTGGAAAAGCGCCCGCTGTCACTGATGGGCCTGGTGCACGAGGTGATCAAGGAGCAAGTGGCCGAGGACCGTCAAGGGCAGATCGACCTGCAGATCGATCCGGGGGTTGAGGTGCTTGCTGACGCCCCCATGCTGAAGGTGGTGCTGCACAACCTGCTCTCCAATGCCCTGAAGTTCACCCGCACCCGTGAACTGCCGCGCATCACCATCGGACACCGCCAGGAGAACGGCGTGGACAGCCTGTTCGTGCGCGACAATGGCGTGGGCTTCGATGCGCAGCACAAGGAGAAGGCCTTCGGGGTGTTCAAGCGCCTGCATGGTGCGGACCAGTTCGAAGGCACGGGCGTGGGCCTGGCCATCGTGCACCGCATCGTCACCAAGCATGGCGGTGAGGTGTGGGCTGAAAGCACGGTGGGCGAAGGAACCACCATCCGCTTCTCCCTTCCCCGCGTGGCCGGCGAGCAGCGTATCGCCCCCTTCATCAAGGTGGCCTGAGCAGCCGCGTAACCCAACACCCAACGCTCCCGTACAACGCGATGAAATCCGCAATGCCCATGAGCACCGCTACCCGCACCATCACCGCTTCGGTCCCCACCATGGCATCCGAACACCTGCGCCGTGGGTTGTTCCTGATGTTCACCTGGGGCCTGGCCAACCTGCTGTTCGGTCAAGGCCGCCTCGTGGACGAGCGCACCCAGGCCGAGGGCTGGTACCTGCCCGTTCATGGGCATGTGATGATGGATGGCAAGAACGCCGAGGGATACGAACTGACGCTTTACAAGCAGAACGAGCTGCTGGGCAAGGTGGAACCCGGCAAGAAGGGCAAGTTCGAACTGCAGTTGGACATCGACCAGGTGTACACCCTGATGGTGACCAAGCCGGGTTATGAGATGAAACTGATCTACATCGACACCACCCTGCCGAAGGAGCTGGTGGAGTACCAGGCCTACGAGTGCTTCCTGAACCTGTTGCCGGTCAACGCCCGGAACGTCGATCCCTTCTACCATGATTTCCCCGGTGCCATCGTGCGCTGGAACGAGGAAATGGGGGGATTCTACCACAGCGAGCAATACCTCACGCACATCCAGACGCGACTGGCCGGCTACGCCACAGCGACCTTCTGATGTGAACGACACCCTCTCCCGCCTTACAAACACACACGAACCAAGGTCGGAAGAGCAACAAGGCGGGCCCGTAAGCCCGCCTTGGTCTTTTCAAGCCTGTGTAAGAAGGGTCAGTGCTGATCGTAATCCACCACCACGCGGGCACTGCGGGGGTGCGCCTGGCAGGTGAGGACATAACCATCGGCCACCTCCTCGTCGGTCAGCGCGTAGTTCATGTCCATCTCCACCTGACCTTCCACCACCCGGGCCTTGCAGGTGCAGCACACCGCGCCCTTGCAGGCGAAGGGCACGTCCAGGCCGGCATCGATGGCCGCATCCAGGATGGCATCGCCCTTGGCCGCCAGCTGCAGTTCATGCTCACGGCCGTCCAGGATCACCTTCACGTTGGCGGTGCCGCTGAAGGCTCCGGACGAGCCGTGGGAATGGTCGGCCTCCTTCTTCGCCTCAGTGGTGACCGGCGTGGTGAAGAGCTCGATGTGGACGCGCTTCCTGTCGGCCCCCAGCTTCTCCAACGCCTCGCTCACGTTCACCATCATCTGCTCGGGACCGCAGATGAAGTACTCGATGTCGTTCCGGTCCGAAACAAAGCGCTTCACCAAGGCCAATGCCTTGTCGGTGGTGATCCGGCCGTTGAACAGGGCGTCCTCATCCCTGCCCTGCGACAGGATGTGGTGCACCTGGAGGCGGTCGCCGTACTGGGCCTTCAGCTCCTCCAGCTTGTTACGGAAGATGATGCGGTCCGTGTCCGTGTTGCCATAGAACAGGGTGAAGCGGCTCTTCGGCTCCGTGCGCAGCACGGTCTTCAGGATGCTGAGGATCGGCGTGATGCCGCTGCCGGCTGCAAAGGCCACGAAGGGCCGCTCCTTGGCGGGGTCGAGGGCCGTGGTGAAGTTGCCCATGGGCGTCATCACCTCGATGGACATGCCGGCCTTCAGCTTCTCCACCAGCTGGGTGCTGGCGCGACCACCCTGCACCCGCTTCACGGCAATGCTGAACGTATCCTTGTCGAGCGGGCTGCTGCAGATGCTGTAGCTGCGGCGCAATTCCTCCCCGTTCACGGTCAGTTTCAGGGTCACATACTGACCATGGGTGAAGGCGAAATCGTTCTGCAGGCTAGCCGGGACCTTGAACCCGACCACGATCGCGTCGGGGGTCTCCTGGTCCACACTGGCGACCTCGAGGGAATGGAACCTGGCCATGCGGGATGTGTTCATTGGGGCCGCGAAAATAGGGTTCATTGGCAAGCTGACCGGGGAAGAACCACCGAGGCCCCGTTCGTGTTCATTGGATATGACCGTTGTCACGATCACGCGGTCACCTACTCCTATCTTAGCCACCCCCATTGAACGCCATGACCGACGTACAGAACCTTGAGGAACGCTTCCAGGCCAAGATCGACGCCGAACAGAAGATCGAGCCGAAGGACTGGATGCCTGAGAAGTACCGCAAGACCCTCATCCGCCAGATCAGCCAGCACGCGCACAGCGAGGTGGTGGGCATGCTGCCGGAGGGCAACTGGATCACCCGGGCCCCCAACCTGCGCCGCAAGGCCATCCTGCTCGCCAAGGTGCAGGACGAGGCCGGCCATGGCCTCTACCTCTACAGCGCCTGCGAGACCCTGGGCGTTTCCCGCGAGCAGACCATCGACGACCTGCTGAGCGGCAAGGCCAAGTACAGCAGCATCTTCAACTACCCCACCCTCACTTGGGCCGATATCGGCGCCATCGGGTGGCTGGTGGACGGCGCGGCCATCATGAACCAGGTGATGCTGTGCCGCACCAGCTACGGTCCCTACGCCCGCGCCATGGTGCGGATCTGCAAGGAGGAAAGCTTCCACCAGCGCCAGGGCTACGAGATCATGGCCGTGCTGGCCAAGGGCACGCCCGAGCAGAAAGAGATGGCGCAGGACGCCCTGAACAGGTGGTGGTGGCCCAGCCTGATGATGTTCGGTCCCACCGACGCCAACAGCCCGCACAGCGCCGAGAGTATGAAGTGGAAGATCAAGCGGCAGAGCAACGATGAGCTGCGCCAGACCTTCATCGACCGCACCGTGCAACAGGCCGAAGTGATCGGCCTCACCATCCCCGACCCGAAGCTGAAGTGGAACGAAGCCACCCAGCACTACGAGTGGGGCGAGATCGACTGGACCGAGTTCAACAACGTGGTGGCCGGCAACGGGCCCTGCAACAAGGAACGCCTGGCCGCCCGCAACAAGGCCCACGCCGAAGGGGCCTGGGTGCGCGAAGCCGCGCTGGCCCATGCCGCCAAGAAGGCCAAGAAGGAGAAAGTGGCCGCCTGAGCACAGCACCTGTAGCGTCGACCCACCGGGTAGACCTACCATTTGATACCACCGGACCTATGAGCGACAACCCGAACAACTGGCCCCTCTGGGAGATCTTCATCCAGAGCAAGCGCGGCCTGGAGCACAAGCATGTGGGCAGCCTGCACGCCGCCGACGCCCAGATGGCCATCGAGAACGCCCGCGACGTGTACACCCGCCGTCAGGAAGGCCAAAGCATCTGGGTGGTGCCCGCCGGCGCCATCAGCAGCAGTCAGCCCGATGATGCCGCCATGCTCTTCGACCCCGCCGACGACAAGACCTACCGGCACCCCACCTTCTACACCATGCCCGAGGGGGCCAAGTACATCTAGCCGGTTGTCGGTCGTTGGTTATCGGTTGACTGTTCGCACCGACCGCACCAACGACCCGCCAGACAACCGACAACGGACAACTGCCAACCATGAGCCATCAAGACGCGCTCTTCACATACACCCTCCGCCTCGCGGACGACCTCCTCATCCTGAGCCACCGCCTGAGCGAATGGTGCGGACATGGGCCCATCCTGGAGGAGGACATCGCCCTCACGAACCGGGCGCTGGACCACATCGGCGAGGCGCGGAACCTGTACACCTATGTGGGACAGGTGGAAGGCAAGGGGCGGGATGAGGACGACCTGGCCTACCTGCGCAACGAGCGGCAGTTCCTGAACACCAAGTTGGTGGAGCAGCCCAACGGCGACTACGCGCACACCATCGTGCGGAGCCTCCTGTTCGATGCCTACCACCTGCCGCTGGCCGAGGCCCTGACCAAGAGCACCGATGCCCAGCTGGCCGCCATCGCCGCCAAGGCCGTGAAGGAGGCCCAGTACCACGTGAAGCACAGCAGCGACTGGCTGATCCGCTTCTGCGATGGCACGGAGGAGAGCCACCGCCGCGCCCAGGAGGCCCTGGACAACCTGTGGACCTACACCGGCGACCTCTTCGTGATGGACGAGGTGCACCAGCAACTGCTGAAGGCCGGCATCGCGCCCGACCTCACCAAGATCAAGGCCGCCTTCGACGCCACCGTGGACAAAGTGCTGGCCGAGGCCACGCTGAAGCGCCCGACGGACGGCTTCATGGCCACGGGCGGCCGCCAGGGCAAGCATAGCGAGCACCTCGGCTTCATCCTGGCCGAGATGCAATACCTGCAGCGGGCGTACCCGGGGGCGGAGTGGTAAGGGCGACGTTCACGTCGCACCGTGCATGGATGAAAGCCCGCTGCCCGTACGAGCCAAGATGATCACCAAGGACCGCATCCTCGAACT
>CAUJFM010000397.1 GCA_963169595.1 Bacteroidota bacterium
TTGCTCTGCATGCTGGCCCCCAGCGCACCGATCACGGCGCCCACGACGCCGAGGATGATGGCGAGCCGCCACATCTTCCTGGTGGGCATGTGGTCCTCCTCCACTTTCATGAACTTGGATGCCAGAGCAGGGTTCACCACCAGCGCCACGAAGAGCGACGAGGCCAGCGCGATCATGAAGGTGATGGGCAGGTACTTCATGAACTCGCCCATCATGCCGGGCCAGAACAGCAGCGGCACGAACACCATCACCGTGGCCGTGGTGGCTGCGATGATCGGCATGGTCACCTCACCCACGGCCAGACGCGTGGCCTTCATCGCCGGTTCCCCGTTGGTCATGTGCCGGTGGATGTTCTCCACGATCACGATGCCATCATCCACCAGACGGCCCAGGGCCAGGATCAACGCGAAGAGCACCATCATGTTCAACGTGACCCCGAACGCGTTGAGCAGTGTGAAGGAGATGAACATGGACATGGGGATGGCCAGGCCCACGAACACCGCGTTGCGCAGGCCGAGGAAGAGCATGAGCACACCCACCACGAGGATCACCCCGAGCACGATGTGGTTCATCAGCTCATCCACGCTCACCCGGGTCTGGTCGCTCTGGTCGCCGGTGATGGTGATCACCAGGTCCTTCGGCAGCACGGTGCCATGGTCCTCCTCGATGATGGCGTTGATCTTGTCGCTGGCATCGAGCAGGTTCTCGCCGGCCCGTTTGATCACGTCCAACATCACCACGCCCTTGCCGAACTCACGGGCGAAGCTGTCGGGCTCCTTGAAGTCGAATGTCACCTCGGCCACATCGCGCAGGCGCACCTCGCGCTGGCCTTCGTTCTTGATCACGATGTTCCGGATCTGCTCGAGGTCCACGAACTCACCGATGATGCGCACGCTGCGGCGCTGGTCCTTGGTGAGGATATCGCCGCCGCTCATGGTAAGGTTCTCCATCCGCAGGGCATTGGCGATGTCGTCGAAACCGATCTGCAGCGGCTCGATCCGATGCAGGTCCACGCTCACCTGCACCTCCCGCTCGGGCACGCCGCGGATCTCCACCTTGTTCACCTCGGTGAGGTCCTCGATGCGGTCCTCCAGGTGCTTGGCATACTCGTGGAGCTGTTCCATCGGGTAGTCGCCGCTCAGGTTGATGTTCATCACCGGCATCAGCTCGGAGAAGTTCATCTCGAACACGTTGGGCTCCGCTGGCAGGTCGGTGGGGAAATTGGCGTCACCCCGCGCCTTGTCCACCGCGTCCTTCACCTTGCGCAGGGCCTCGGTGGGGCTCACGCTGTAATTGAACTTGATGTGGATGGAGCTGAAGTTGGGCACGCTGGTGCTCTTGATCTCGTCCACACCGGTGATGGTGTTGAGCTCCTTCTCGATCGGCTTGGTGATCAGCTTCTCGATGTCCACCACCGAGCTGCTGTTGTAGGGCGTGCCGATGAAGACCTCCGGGGTGACGACCTCCGGGAAGCTCACCTTGGGCATCACGAAGTAGGCCCGGATGCCCATGATGCAGATGAGGAGGGTGAGCACGATCACCGTGGTGCGGTTCTTCACCGCCCAGCTGGTGATGGCGAACTGCCGTTCCGGTCCGTGCAGGTCCTTTTCGATATCGTGTGAGCTCATGCTGGGGTCCATTTCTCCGCAGCGGCACGACAAGGCGGCAGCTGCGCTGGGTTCATTTCCGTCTTCGGTCCGATCGGTGCCACGATGCGGGCTTCAGCGCTTTGCTCCGCCCTACCGTGTCGTTCCACCGTCGCGGTCTTTCATCACTTCGCCACGCGCACAGTGAGGCCGTCCGTCACGTTCTTGGCGCCTTCATCCACAATGTCCTCACCGCCTTTCAGCGCGCCGGTCTCCAGCGGCCTGATGCTCATGCGCCCCTGGTACTCGGTGACACGCTCCACCATCACCTTGCGCGCCGTGGCCTCGTCCTTACGGACGGGGTCCAGCACGTAGATGTAGTTGTTGCCCTTCACATCCTGCAGCACGGCGCGGGACGGCACCACCAGTGCGCTGTCCGTGTAGAGGTCGCGGATGCTGATCTCACTGAGCATGTTGGGGCGCATATAGCCCTCGTTCTTCGGGACACGCACGGTGACCTTGAAGGTCCGGTTGGACGGGTCGATGAACTCGCCCACATGGTCCAATGCCGCATCGAAGGTCTGATCGATGCTGGGGAAGCCCACCTTCACAGGGGAACCGGCCTTGATGGTGCGCAGGTAGCTCTCCGGCACATCGGCCTCCAACTGAACACTGGTGAGGTCCACCACGCGGGCTGCGGGCTGCATGGGGCTGGTCATGTCCCCGACACGAACCATGATGTCGTCCACGGTGCCATCGAAGGGCGCGGTGATGTTGGTGAGCCGCTGTTGTTCCAGCAGCGCGGCCAGTCCGGCCTCGGCCTGCTCCTTCTGGCTTTTGGCCTGCAGGTACTGCATCTCACTGCCGATCTTCTGCTGCCAGAGCCGCTCCTGCTTCTCAAAGGCGGTGCGGGCCAGTTCCACCGTGGCCTCGGCCTGGCGGATCTGTTCGGCCACGACATCGTTGTCGATGCTGATCAGCAGGTCTCCCTTGCGCACCCGGTCGCCCGGGCTCACCAGGATGCGGCGCACACGCCCGCCACCCGCGTACAGGGCGGCGGCCTTGTCAGCGCGCACATAGCCGTGCACGTTCACATAGTGCGCAAAGGGGCCGGCCACGATGGTCTCGGCCGTGACCGTGGGCAGGTTCCGGCGCACCGTGGTGTCGTGCTCAACGATCCAGGCCTCGGTTTCCTTGATCCGTTCGCCCAGGGCCTTATAGGCCGTCTTCAGGCTGTCAAGCTCCTGGCGTTTGCGGCCCAGGTCGGTGGTGTCCCCTCCTCCGCAGGCGGCGATCAAGGCCGACAGGGTGATGGTCAGGATGGTCTTGTTCATCTCGGGTTCGGTATGTCGTGGGATCAATACTGGTCAAGTGCGCGGCGCAGGTCCACGCGGGCAAGGAGCAGGTTCACCAGGGAACCGATGTAGGTCTGCTGGGCCAGGAGGTACTGGGTCTGGTCCTGGTTCAGCTCGAAGCTGCTTGCCAGACCGTTCGTGAACTTGATGCTGGTGCGATCGAAGATGCGCTGGGCCAGTTGCAGGTTCTGCTGGTCGGTGGTGAAGGTCTCCTGTGCGCTCCGCGCCTTCTCGCTGCGGTCCTCGGCCTCCGCGAGCAGGCGCTGTTCCGTGGCGGTCAGGTTGATCTCCGCCTGTTTCAGGGCCAGCTGGGACTGTTTCACCCGGTTGCTGCGCAGGCCACTGCTGAAGATGGGGACCTGCAGCTGTGCCCCCCACAGGGTGGCCGGGAACCACTTGGTCTCCGCAGGCGCACCCGTGCCGAAGCTTTGGGCCTGGGTATTGAAGAAGCCATAGAGCTTGGGCAGATAGGCGCTCTTCTGGTTCTTCATCTCCAGCGTCTGCAAGCGGATGTAGGTATTGGCCAGCTGGTGCTCGATGTGGGTGTTGACATCGATCGGCGCATCCACCAGGGCCCTCTCGGCGGGATCGTTGAGCAACACATCCAGGGGATCGGTGAGCTCGATCGGCGTTCCACCGGGCACACCCAATACCAATCGCAGGAACGCCATCGCCAACCGCTCCTGCTGAGCGAAGCTGCGGGCCCGGTCCCGTGCGCTGGCCAGGGCGATGCTCAACCGGTCCACATCAGTGGCCTCCATGAAGCCCTGTTCCACCATCATCGAGGCCTCCTGCAGGCTCTTCTCCAACACTGGCACGCTCTCGGCGCTGAGGCGGGCCCCTTCGCGGGCGGCCAGCGCACCCAGGTAGGACTTGGCGGCCTGGTACCGGGCATCGGCCACGGTGCGCTCCAGCTGCTGCTCGCTCTGCACCTTCAGTTCGCGGCTGGCCTGCAGGCCCACCAGATAGCTGCCATCGAAGATCAACTGGTTCAGCTGCACGGCACCGGTGGTGCTCCATGGCACGCCGAACTGCACCTCCAGGAACTCGGGGTCGGACCCGAAGAAGTTGGGCACCACGGAGGTGGGCACCTTCAAATAGTTGTTCAGGCTGCCCGTGGCGTCGATCTGTGGAAGGCCCAGCGCGGTGACCTCCTTGATCCGAGCCCGGGACTTCTCCGCCTCCAGCTCGCTGGCCTGCACGGCGTAGGCCTGCTTGGCCGCCAGGTCCATGGCCTGCCGGAGGGACAGGGTGAGTGGCCCCTGTGCCATGGACGCGCTCGCCGCAAAGGCCAGGATGCCCATGAGAATGGTTCGACTGCTCATCGTTTGGTCGCCGGTCCTCCCGGCGTGGTGTTTCGTTCTTTCTGGACCTTCTTCATCAGGTACTTCACGCCCTTGTCGCTGGCGATGCCTCGGATATGGTAGCGGAACAGCTCCCAGATCACGTCCTCGAAGCGGTACTTGTCCGTGGGGAAGAGCTCCCCATCGAAGGTGACATCGAACCGGGAGATATAGATCCGGGCGATCACGTCCACGTTGAGGTCATCGCGGTAGAGCCCCTCGCTCATCCCCTTCCGCAGGTTCTCGGAGATGCACCGGTAGATGTCCGCCCGCTCACTGGTCTGCAGCAGCTCCCAGGCTTCGGGATGGTACTTCTGCAGGTCGAAGTGCACCGAGGGATGCACCTGGCCCACCTGCTCGGCCACGAAGCGCGAGATCTCGAAGCTCTCGTCGATCGCATTGTGACCGCGGTGGCAGATGCCCAGGATGCACTCCCGATGCGTGTCGGTGATGTGCTTCACAATGCGCTGCACCAGCTCGTTCTTGTCCTTCACGTACTGGTAGAGCGTCTTCTTGCTGATCCGCAGGTGCTGGGCGATGTCGTCCATGTTCACGCTGCGGATCCCCAGGCGCATGAACACCTTGGCCGACTGATCGATGATCTGTTGCTCGCGCTGATCCATAACGGGCCGCAAAACTAGACCGGGAGGACACGGAGGAAACATTCCACACGTCGTTTTGTTTCCGCCGTTTATCACATTTCCTCCCCGTTCGTCACCCGCCCCCGGCTTCCACCCCTTCCTACACCTCGCTCCGCCTTCGTTCCTTTGCGGCTGCAGCCCCATGGAACTCACCACCATCAAGTCCGTCCTGGACGACGTATCGCTCACCGGCACCACCCTCACCGTGGCCGGCTGGGTGCGCACCTTCCGCAACGACCGCTTCATCGCGCTCAACGACGGCAGCACCATCCGGAACCTGCAGTGCGTGATCGACCCCGAGCAGGTGGGTCCGGAGACCCGCGCCCGCTTCACCACGAGTGCCGCCGTGAAGTGCACGGGCACCATCGTGGAGAGCAAGGGCAGCGGCCAGCGCGTGGAGATGCAGGTGAGCGGCGTGGAGGTGCTGGGCGACAGCGATGCGGAGAAGTATCCCATCCAGCCCAAGAAGCACAGCCTGGAGTTCCTGCGGGAGAAGGCCCACCTGCGCTTCCGCACCAACACCTACAGTGCCATCTTCCGCATCCGCCACCAGGTGAGCTTCGGCATCCACGAGTACTTCGACCAGCAGGGCTACAACTACTTCCACAGCCCCATCATCACCGCCAGCGATGCGGAAGGAGCTGGGGAGATGTTCCGCGTGAGCACCCTGGATGCGAAGAACCCGCCACTGAACGAGGCTGGTGGCGTGGACTGGGCGGCCGACTTCTTCGGCGCCGAAAGCCGCCTCACCGTAAGCGGCCAACTGCAGGCCGAACTGGCCGCGCTCGCCCTTGGCAAGGTCTACACCTGCGGGCCCACCTTCCGGGCGGAGAACAGCAACACCGCACGCCACCTCGCCGAGTTCTGGATGATCGAGCCCGAGGCCGCCTTCCTGGACCTGAAGGGCGACATGGACCTGGCCGAGGGGCTGTGCAAGCACCTCATCGCCCGCGTGCTGAGGAACAGTATGGACGACCTGCAATTCTTGGATGCCCGGCTCAAGGAGGAGGAGGCCACCAAGCCGAAGGAGCAGCGCAGCGAGCTCGGTCTCATCGAGCGCCTGAAGTTCGTGCTGGACAACCCCTTCGAGCGCATCACCTACACCGACGCGATCGAGATCCTGCTGCGGAGCAAGCCGCACCAGAAGAAGCAATTCCAGTTCCCGGTGGAATGGGGCATCGACCTGCAGAGCGAGCACGAGCGCTACCTGGTGGAGAAGCACTTTAAGAAGCCGGTAATCGTGACGGGCTATCCCGGCAAGATCAAGGCCTTCTACATGCGCACCAACGGCCCCGGCGACTTCGGCTACAGCGACAAGGGCACCACCGTGGCCGCGATGGACGTGCTGTTCCCGGGGATCGGCGAGATCATCGGCGGCAGCCAGCGCGAGGAGCGCTTGGATGTGCTGGAGAAGCGCATGGACGAAATGGGCGTGCCCAAGGAAGAGCTCTGGTGGTACCTGGACACCCGCCGCTTCGGCACCGTGCCCCACGCGGGCTTCGGCCTGGGCCTGGAGCGCTTCGTGCTCTTCGTCACCGGCATGGGGAACATCCGGGATGTGATCCCGTTCCCGAGGACGCCGAAGAGCGCGGAGTTCTAAGGCTCGGTAGGGATCCGCCCCCGGCCTTCATGCACGATCCAACCCGAGCGATCG
>CAUJFM010000398.1 GCA_963169595.1 Bacteroidota bacterium
GTGTAGATCAGCAATGCGCGCTTCGCGCTGTGGAAGGTGAAATAGAGCAGCAGGTAGATGAGCAACAAGGCCACCGGAACCGCGATCATCAGGCGTTGGCTTGCCGCGCGCAGGTTCTCGAAGGTGCCCCCGAAGGTGTAGTGATAACCGGCGGGCAGATCCACCGCGGCATCCATGCGCCCATTCAGCTCCTCCACGAAGCTCTCCACATCGCGGCCACGCACGTTCACGCCCACCACGATGCGTCGTTTGGCGTTCTCGCGGCTCACCTGTGCCGGGCCGTTCACCAGTTCGACCCTTGCCACTTGGTCCAACCGTACCTGACCGCCGTTGGGCAATGGCACGAAGAGGTTGCGTACATCATCGATGCTCTCCCGCTGGCGGCGGTCGAGGCGGACCACCAGATCGAAGCGACGTTCGTTCTCGTAGATGGCCCCGGCGGCTTCACCCGCGAAGGCCGAACGCACGGCGGTGTTCAACTCACGCACGTTGAGGCCGTAACGGGCCAATCGGGCCCGATCGTAATTCACGGTGATCTGCGGCAGCCCTACCACCTTCTCCACCTGCGGTTCACCAGCACCTTGCACATCGCTTACCAAGGCACCGACCTGTTGGGCGAGGGCCGCCAAGGTGTCCAGGTTCTCGCCATAGATCTTGATGGCGACATCCTGCCTTACACCGGTCATCAGCTCATTGAAGCGCATCTGGATCGGTTGTGTGGCCTCGAAGAAGACGCCTGGTACCTGCTTGAGCGCCTTCAGCATGGTGTCCTGCAACGCTTCTCGCGAGCCGGCCGTGGTCCATTCCTCCTTTTCCTTCAGGATGATCATCAGGTCCGTTGCCTCGGGCGGCATCGGATCGGTGGGGATCTCACCACTTCCGGTGCGGCCCACTACCTGTTCCACCTCGGGAAACCGCATGAGGATCTTCTCCACCTTGGCGTTGTTGGCGATGCTCATGCTCAGCGAACTGCCCTGCGGCAGGATGCTGTGAAAGGCGAAGTCTCCTTCTTCCAGCGTGGGAATGAACTCTCCCCCCATGCGGCTGAAGGTGAACAGGCTCATGACGAAGAGCAGTACCGAGGTGACCACCACCTTCACCTTGTTACGCAGGGCGAACGCGATGATGGGATCGTAGCCCCGCTGGAAGAACTCCATCATCCGGTCGCTGAAGTTGCGCCTGTGCGTGGTGTTGCGCGAGAGCACCAACGCGCTCATCATCGGCACATAGGTCAGGCTCAGTAGCAGCGCACCCAGGATCGCGAAGCTGACCACCGTGGCCATGGGACGGAACATCTTGCCTTCAATGCCCACGAGCGTGAGGATGGGGATGTACACGATCAGGATGATGATCTCGCCAAAGGCCGCGCGGGTCCGTATCCGGCTGGCACTGTTGTACACCTCGGTGTCCATTTCCTCCCTCGTGAGCGTACGACCCTTGAAGCGCGACTGCAGGTGGTGCAACGTGGCTTCCACGATGATCACCGCACCGTCCACGATCAGACCGAAATCGATGGCACCAAGGCTCATCAGGTTACCGCTCACGCCGAACGCGTTCATCAGGATGATGGCGAACAGCATGCTCAACGGGATCACGCTGGCCACGATGAGGCCAGCACGCCAGTTGCCCAGGAAGAGCACCAGCACGAAGATCACGATCAGCGCACCCTCGATGAGGTTCTTCTCCACCGTACCGATCGCGCGGTCCACGAGCGAACTGCGCACGAGGTAGGGTTCCACCACGAGGCCTTCGGGCAGCGACTTCTGTACCGTGGGCAGGCGCTCCTCGATCGCCTTCACCACCTTGGCGCTGTTCTGCCCTTTCAGCATCATCACCATGCCGCCTACTACTTCGCCTTCCCCGTTGCGTGTCATGGCGCCGTAGCGTGGCGCACTGCCGAAGCCGATCGTGGCCACATCACGCACCAGCAAGGGCACACCGCTGCTGGAGACCTTCACCACCACCTGGCCGATGTCCTCCAGTGTGCGCAGCAGGCCATCGCCCCGGATGCTGTAGCTATTGGGCCGTTTGTCGATATATGCGCCGCCGGTATTCTCGTTGTTGCTCTCCAGCGCGGCGTACACCTCTGCGATGGTGACACCCATGCTTTGCAGGCGCATGGGATCGAGGGCCACCTCATACTGTTTCACCTCGCCGCCAAAGCTGTTCACCTCGGCCACGCCGGGAATGCCCAGCAGTTGGCGTGCCACCACCCACTCCTGGATGGTGCGCAGCTCGGCCGCATCGAATTGGTCCTGAAAACCCTCCTTGGGGTGCAGCACGTACTGGTACACCTCGCCCAGCCCGGTGCTCACGGGTGCCATGAAGGGCGTACCCACGCCGGGCGGTATCTGGCCCGTGGCATCGCTCAGGCGCTGCTCCACCAGGGTACGTGCGAAGTAGATGTCCACTTCCTCGTTGAACACGATGGTGATCACACTGAGCCCGAAACGGCTGATGGAGCGGATCTCCACCAGATCCGGCAGCGAAGCCATGGTGCGCTCGATGGGTGCGGTGATGAACTGCTCCACCTCCTGCGCCGCAAGGGTGGGTGCATTGGTGATCACCTGCACCTGGTTGTTCGTGATATCGGGTACCGCGTCGATCGGCAACTGCGTGAGGGAGTAGATCCCGAACACGAGTAGGAGCGCGGTGAACAGGCCCACGATGGCCTTGTTCCGTATGGAATAACGGATGATCCCGTCGATCATGGAAGGATGAGGGGAAGGCCTGCCCGAGGCAGGCGGTTAACAGGAAAGGACCACGAAGGAGAACACGGGGCAATGCCTCACCGTGCGCCCGCCCACGGGCAGGCATGCGCCTTGGCGCTTCAGCAGGACTTGGGTGGGTTCCACTTGGAACGACTGAAGGAGGCCAGATGAGCCTCCACGTCCGTTCCGATCAGCTGCACACCGGGCGCAGGCACCACGAAACGGGTGGCGTACTGGATCGGCAACCCCGCGAACATGCCAGCGGCGCAGGCATCACCATGGCAGCCACCCGCAAAGGGGCTGTGGTCATGATCATGGTCGTGTGCATGGTCCCGGGCGCTCTTCGGTTCATCGGCGCAATGGCCATCGGCATCGTCCTGGTGGCCCAAGTCACTGTGGTGTTCCAGCATATGGGCCAGCACCTCAGGCACGCGCGTCCACTCATGCATCTCCAGCGTACTCCATGAGAAGAGCACGAGGGTGAGGAGGAAGAGGATGCGGCGCATGGAGGTGCGAAGATAGGAGGTGGATCCCCATGGATCCACCAAGGGTCGGGTGACGATCACACAATGATCGGGATCCTACCCGGTCAGCCATGTTCTTACCGGGGGCAGCGGCATCGATGATACGGAGCGAATGCATCCAAAGGATCCGCAAGCGATACGAATATCTTATTTCGGATAATTATATCCTAATTTTGTCGCCGTCCTTCCACCACACGGTGCCTCATCAACCTCAAGCCGCACCCCTCCCCCCATGTTGAATTTCCACAAGGACCATCGCAACCTGGTGAACGTCGCCCTGCTGGTGTTCGTGCTGCTGAGCATGGGCGTGGCGGTGATGCCCGCCAGCGAGATGGAGCACAACGCGCCGCTGCCGGGCATGCCAGAGATGACGCCTGCCGAGCGCCGCGGACTGGCCGTGTATGTATCGGAGAACTGCGGCGCCTGCCACACGCAGCAGGTGCGCAACATCGAGATGGACAAGATGTGGGGCACGCGGCCGAGCATTCCCAGCGACTACCACTACAGCAAGCAGCGCATGGATGTGTGGCGGCAATCGCCGTCGTTGCTGGGCAGCGAACGCACCGGCCCCGACCTCACCAACGTGGGCCAGCGCCAGCCGGGCGAGCAATGGCACCTGCTGCACCTCTACGATCCGCGCATGGTGGTGAAGGGATCGATCATGCCGCGCTATGGCTGGCTGTTCGAGGAGACGGCCCATCCCGCCAAGGACGCCGTGATCGTGCCCGTGCCGAAAGAGCGGCTGCGCGACACGGCGCACGTGGTGGTGGCGAAGCAGGAAGCGCTCGACCTCGTGGCCTACCTGATCGCGTTGAAACAAACGCCGCTGCCCGACGGCACACCGCCGCCCGGTTGGCTGCCCACGCCGGGTCGCAAGGAGGCCGAGGCAACAGTCGACAACACCAGCGGCTTGCCCGACGGTGCCGAGATCTTCAGGGGCACCTGTCAGGCCTGCCACCAGGCCGACGCGATGGGCTTGGCGGGCGCCTTCCCGCCCCTCGCCGGTAGCGCGATCGTGAACGATACCGATCCCTCGTTGATGATCTCCATCGTGCTTGGCGGCTATGATGCGCGGCCCGAATTCGGTGCCATGCCCGCACAGGCCGAACAGCTCACCGACGCGCAGATCGCCGCCGTAGTCAGTTACGTGCGCGGCAACTTCGGCAACGAGGCCACCGCCGTTACCGAGGAGGATGTACGCACCCTGCGCAGCACCGTGGCGCCGCAAACGATGTTGATGCCATGAAGGGAATGCAGGCACTCAGGGTGAATGGCGAATGGTCATTGGTGAATGGTGGGCGACCTTCCAGTCGCCATTCGCCATTCACCATTCGCCTCCTCACCGCTTCACTTCCTCTCCTCTTCACAAGTATTCCCGCCCTCGCCTGCGATGTCTGCCAGAAGAACCAGCCCGCCCCGCTGCGCGGCATCACCCACGGCACCGGTCCGCAGAGTGCGTGGGACATGCCCATCATCTGGGGCGCGGTCGTCATCGTGGGCATCACCCTCGTGCTGGCCGTGAAGATGCTCGTGCGCCCCGGCGAGCGGCAGGCCGGCCACATCAAACACCGCATCCTCCACGATGGCCTCTGAACGCAGCGTCCGCATCTTCATCGACGACGACCCCGTACCGTTCGGCGAGTTCGAGCCGCCCGTGCGCTTCCTCTTCGACACCACGCGCCTGCCCGACGGACCGCACACGCTCAAGGTGGTGGCCCGCAGTACCAGCGGCGTGGAAGGCATCCGCACCATCCCCTTCGAGGTGCGCAACGGCCCGTCCATCGCCGTGCTCGGCCTCAAACCCGGCGAGGTGGTCGACGACCGCGTACCCATCACCATCAACGCCTACGGAAGTGAGCGCAAGGACATGTTCATCGTCACCGGATCGGAGAACCCCAAGGGCATCCCCGCGTGGGTGTGGGCACTGGTGATCGCCTTCATCGGCTTCGCGCTGTTCTACTTCACCCTC
>CAUJFM010000399.1 GCA_963169595.1 Bacteroidota bacterium
CGACCCACGCCTGCGCCGCACGGTGCGTCACAGCGACTTCCATCTCCGTGGAGACGAGCTGGGTGGCACGTTCCCCAGCGACGACCCGCGTGGATTGGTGGAGCGCGCCGTGACCGAGCCCGACATCCCGCTGGTGGACGAGAAGAAGAAGGTGCGGCAACGTTTGGAGGTAGCGCCCGAGCTGCGCCGCGTGATCGTGTGGTACCTCGCCGCCGCCACGGGCTGGCTGGTGTTCGGCACG
The DNA here is from genome assembly GCA_963169595.1 of Bacteroidota bacterium. Taxonomy (GTDB): domain Bacteria; phylum Bacteroidota; class Bacteroidia; order Flavobacteriales_F; family PHOS-HE28; genus PHOS-HE28. Next base: position 242 of record CAUJFM010000399.1, read on the forward strand.
TTGGTGGGCCAGTACGTGGGCATGAAGTTCGTGTGGCCCGACATGGACCATGTAGCGTGGCTCTCCTTCGGCCGCCTGCGCCCGGTGCATACCAACACCGTGTTCTGGGGCTGGGCCTCGCTGGCCATGATCGGGCTGGGCTACTTCGTGGTGGCGCGTACCTCGGCCACGGCCATCCACAGCTACAAACTGGCATGGCGTGCGTGGTGGCTCATCAACCTTTCGCTGGTGAGCGGCAACCTGCTGCTGATGGCCGGGATCAACAACGGCGGCGGCGAATACCGCGAGTACATCTGGCCCGCCATGCTGCCCTTCGCCGTCGGCCTGTTCCTCACCTTCCGCAACTTCTACCGCACCGTGGCCACGCGCAAGATCGGCGAGATCTACATCAGCAACTGGTACATCCTCGCCGCGCTGGTGTGGACGCTCGTGCTCGCCACCATCGGTTACCTGCCGTGGTACCAGGACGGCCTGGGCGAGACCGTGATCCAGGGCTACTATATGCACCAAGGCGTGGGCATGTGGTTCATGACCTTCACGCTGGGGCTGCTTTACTACTACCTGCCCTCCGCGCTCAACAAGCCCATCTATTCTTACTCATTGGGCGTGCTGGCGTTCTGGACGCAGATGCTCTTCTACACGATGATCGGCACTCACCACTTCGTGTTCGCGCCGCTGCCGTGGTGGCTGCAAACGGTGGCCATCGTGTTCAGCGCGGGCATGTTCATCCCCGTGGTGGCCGGCACCACCAACTTCCTCATGACCATGCGCGGTAGTTGGAGCGCGATCGGCAGCAGCTACGTGCTCCCCTTCTTCCTCGTGGCCGTGATCTTCTACTTCGTGGGCAGCACGCAGGGCAGCCTGCAAGCCTTCCGCTTCACCAACCACGTGTGGCACTTCACCGATTTCAACGTGGCGCACTCCCACATGACCATGTACGGCATCATCACCTTCGCGCTGTGGGCCTGCGTGTACGCCATCCTGCCGCGTATAACTGGGCGTGAACCCGCGCAACTGCTGGTGGGCGCGCACTTCTGGACGGCATTCATCGGCCTGTTCGCCTACATGATCAGCATGATGGCCGGCGGCACCATCAAGGGCATCCAATGGATCGATGGCAAGCCCTTCATCGACTCCGTAACCGGCATGCGGCCCTACTGGATCTGGCGCGCCATAGGCGGTTCACTGATGTTCCTGAGCCACCTGCTGTTCGCATGGAACTTCATAACGATGGTGCGGCGCGCCAAGGAACCGGTGCCGAACGCCGAGACCACCGCCGCAGAACCCGCTCTCTCCTGACCCCCCATGCTCAATTTCCACAAGGACCATCGCAACCTCGTGAACGTATCGCTGCTGGTGTTCGTGTTGCTGAGCATGGGCGTAGCGATCATGCCCGCGGACGGGATGCAGCACACCGACCCACTGCCCGGCATGCCGGAGATGACGCCCGCCGAGCGCCGGGGGCTGGCCGTGTACGTGAGCGAGAACTGCGGCGCCTGCCACACGCAGCAAGTGCGCAACATCGAGATGGATAAGACGTGGGGTGCGCGGCCCAGCGTACCCAGCGACTATCACTACAGTAAGCCGCGCATGGACGTGTGGCGGCAATCGCCCTCGCTGCTGGGCAGTGAGCGCACCGGCCCCGACCTTACCAACGTGGGGCAGCGCCAGCCCGGCGAACAATGGCACTTACTGCACCTGTACGATCCGCGCATGGTGGTGAAGGGTTCCATCATGCCACGCTACGGCTGGCTGTTCGAAGAGACCGCCCACCCCGCCAAGGATGCGGTGATCGTGCCGGTACCGAAGGAACGCCTGCGCGATACGGCGCACGTGGTGGTGGCCAAGCAGGAGGCGCTGGACCTCGTGGCCTACCTGATCGCGCTGAAACAGGCGCCCCTGCCCGATGGCACGCCCACACCGGGTTTCCTCCCATCCCCCGGGCGTAAAGCAGATGGTGCGGTGGCCCTGAGCGAAGGCGCACTGCCCGATGGCGCCGAGATCTTCAAGGGCACGTGCCAAGCCTGTCACCAGGCCGATGCGCAGGGCCTCGCGGGCGCCTTCCCGCCGCTGGCCGGCAGCTCGATCGTGAACGATGCCGATCCCACGCTGATGATCTCCATTGTGCTGGGCGGCTACGATGCCCGTGCCGAATACGGCGTCATGCCGCCACAGGCCGAACAGCTCACCGATGCGCAGATCGCCGCCGTGGTGAGCTTCGTGCGTGGCAACTTCGGCAACGAAGCCGCCGCCGTTTCGGAGGATGATGTACGTACCCTGCGCGCGAGCGTGGCGCCGCAAACGATGTTGGTGCCATGAAATGCGTGAGCGAAAGAGAAGCGGAGAAGAAGAGAGGAGGGAGCTCCTTCCCGCGCCTCTTCACCTCCTCTCTTCGTCACTTCCTCACCTCTTCACTTCCTCACCTGATCACCTCTTTTCTTCTTCTCCTTACAAGCATTCCCGCCCTCGCCTGCGACATCTGCCAGAAGAACCAACCCGCTCCCCTGCGCGGCATCACGCACGGCACCGGCCCGCAGGGCGCGTGGGACATGCCCATCATCTGGTGCGCGGTGGCGATCGTCGGTATCACCCTCGTGCTGGCCGTGAAGATGCTCGTGCGCCCTGGCGAGCGACAGGCCGACCACATCAAACAACGCATCCTCCACGATGGCCTCTGAACGCAGCGTCCGCATCTTCATCGACGACGACCCCGTACCGTTCGGCGAATTCGAGCCGCCCGTGCGCTTCCTCTTCGACACCACGCGCCTGCCCGACGGCCCACACACCCTGAAAGTGGTGGCCCGCAGCACCAGCGGTGTGGAAGGCATCCGTACCATCCCCTTCGAGGTCCGCAACGGCCCGGCCATCACCGTGCTGGGCCTCAAACCCGGCGAGGTCGTCGACGAGCGTGTGCCCATCACCATCAACGCCTACGGAAGTGAGCGCAAGGACATGTTCATCGTCACCGGATCGGAGAACCCCAAGGGCATCCCCGCGTGGGTGTGGGCACTGGTGATCGCCTTCATCGGCTTCGCGCTGTTCTACTTCACCCTC
>CAUJFM010000400.1 GCA_963169595.1 Bacteroidota bacterium
GCACCGGCTGTCCGGTAAACAGGCTACCTTGCCTCATGTGTTCGGCTCTTGGCGTCAGACACCTTGAACCTACACACCGAAGGGGGCTCACGCCCCCTTCAACTTTTTCACACCTTCACACTTTCCCCGGACACCACTGAATGTAGAATGATGAACGCAGAAGCTGCGTGACGATGTTCGGGTGAGCGACACCATTGATCATTCACCACTTTACATTCTTCATTTTACATTCCTCTACTCCCCCGGCTCTGGTCCTCTGGCTTCCAACCGTGCCTCCAGGATCTTTATCGGCATATACCGATGATACGCCCTTCCATCGTAATATTGCGATCTATTCAGGATCATCCATGGGCGTCACCAAGACCGACCTCTTCACCGCGCAACAGAACCAACTGGCCACCTGGGCCAAGGTGCTGGGCCACCCGGCGCGCATCGCCATCCTCCAGTACCTGCTGAAACAGAACGCCTGCGTGTGCAGCGGACTGGTGGAGGAGCTGGGACTGGCGCAGGCCACCATCAGCCAGCACCTGCGGGAGTTGAAGGACGCGGGCCTGATCACCGGCACCGTGGAAGGCACCAGTGTGTGCTACTGCATCGAACCCAAGGCCTGGGCCAAGGCGGAGGCCGCCTTCACCAAGCTCTTCGCCGCCTACAAACCCATCGAGACCTGCTGCTGAGAGGCGAGGTTCACCTCACCCGGATCTCACCATACGTACGGGCGAGGTTCACCTCGCCCAAGTTCACAAACCAATGCATGGGCGAGGTGAACCTCGCCCCAACCAGCGATAAAGCCATGAACACCCCCCAAGAGACCAAGGACCTCGTCCGTGCCAAGTACGCCGAGATCGCCCGCCAGGACAAGGCCACCAACGCCAGCAGCTGCTGCGGCGCCGGAGGCTGTAGTACCGAGGTGGCCACCATCATGAGCGACGACTACACGCAGCTCGCGGGCTACAACCCTGACGCCGACCTCTCCCTCGGTTGCGGCCTGCCCACCGAGTTCGCGCAGATCACCCCCGGCGACACCGTGCTCGACCTGGGCAGCGGTGCCGGCAACGACTGCTTCGTGGCCCGCGCGGCCACCGGACCCGATGGACGCGTGATCGGCGTGGACTTCACCCCCGAGATGATCGCCAAGGCCAAGGAGAACGCCCGCAAGCTGGACTACCAGAACGTGGAGTTCCGGCAGGGCGACATCGAGGCGCTGCCCATTTCCGCCTGCATGGTGGATGTGGTGGTGAGCAACTGCGTGCTGAACCTGGTGCCCGACAAGCGGAGGGCCTTCAGCGAGGTGCTGCGCGTGCTGAAGCCCGGCGGGCACTTCAGCATCAGCGATGTGGTGCTGGTGGGCGAACTGCCCCCTGCGATCCAAGGCGCGGCCGAGATGTACGCGGGCTGCGTGAGCGGCGCGCTGCAGGAAAGCGAATACCTCGGCATCATCCGGGAGCTGGGCTTCGAGAACATCACGGTTCAGAAGCGCAAGCCCATCGTGGTACCGGACGACATCCTGAGCAACTACCTGAACGCCGATGAGCTCGCCGCCTTCAAGGCCAGCGGCACGGGCATCTTCAGCATCACCGTGTTCGCCCGCAAGAGCAGCGTGGACTGCTGCACGCCTAAAGCGGACAAGCAGGTGCTCCAGGACCTCACCCCCGCCAACCCCGAAGGCATCCATGCCCTGCCGGGCTGCGACCTGGGCGCGGGCTGCTGCTGAGCCCCATACCGCCATGCTCCTTCCCGCTCTTCTCTTGTCGCTGTCCTTCACCAACGCACCCATGGAACGAGCCCCGCACCCCACGCTGCAACGCTACGTGGACCATCGCGTCGTGCCCGCGATGGCGGCGATACCCGCCGAACGCAAGGAGAGCCTCGACCTCATCGCGGCCTTCGTGAAGGAGCGCAAGGCCGCCGGCACAACCGCCGACCTCACCTTCATCTGCACGCACAATAGCCGGCGCAGTCACCTGAGCCAGCTGTGGGCGGCCACCGCGGCCTGGGCCCATGGGCAGGACCACGTGCGCACCTACAGCGGCGGCACGGAGGCCACGGCCTTCGATCCGCGCGCGGTGGCGGCGGTGGAGCGCGCGGGCTTCTCGGTGGTGAAGCCTGACGGGAAGAACCCGGTCTATGAGGTCTCCTTCGCGAAGGACCAGACGGCAGAGCGCTGTTGGAGCAAGGTGTACAACGACCCCACCAATCCCCAGCAGGGCTTCTGCGCCGTGATGACCTGCTCGGAGGCGGATACCAACTGCCCCATCGTGCTCGGCGCGTTGGACCGCATCAGCCTGCCTTACAACGACCCGAAGGAGGCCGATGGCACACCCGAGGAGGCCGCCCGCTACGATGAGCGCTGCCTACAGATCGCAGCGGAGATGTGGTACGTGATGCAGCAGGCCGCACGATGAATGAAGAGAAGCCGCAGATGACGCAGATGAACGCAGATAGATGCGCCGCTGAAATGGCCATACAAGATTCTTGGATCCCATCTGCGCTATCTGCGTCATCTGCGGCCGTATTCATCCAACCATGAGCACATCCCAGCCCACCATCGGCTTCTTCGAGAAGTACCTCACGGCCTGGGTGCTGCTGTGCATCGCGGCAGGCATCGCACTGGGCCAGATGGCGGGCAGCGGCATGCAGGTGATCGCCGACCTGGAGGTGAACACGGTGAACATCCCCGTGGCCATCCTCATCTGGTTGATGATCTACCCCATGATGGTGCAGGTGGACTTCGACAGCGTGCGGCGTATCGGTCCGCAACTGAAGGGGCTTGGCCTTACGGTCGTGGTCAACTGGCTCATCAAGCCCTTCACCATGGCCTTCTTCGCGTGGGTCTTCTTCACCAAGCTCTACGCCGCCTGGATCACGCCCGAGCTGGCGCAGGAATACATCGCCGGGGCCATCCTGCTCGGCGCAGCGCCCTGCACCGCCATGGTGTTCGTGTGGAGCTACCTCAGCGGCGGCGACCCCAACTACACGCTGGTGCAGGTGAGCGTGAACGACCTCCTCCTGCTGGTGCTCTTCATCCCCATCGTGCAATTGCTCCTCGGCATCACGGGCATCAGCATCCCCTGGGGTGTGCTCAGCACATCGGTCATTGTCTTCGTGGTGATCCCGCTCGTGGCCGGCTACCTCACCCACCGCTGGCTGATGCGCACCAAGGGCGAGGCCTGGTTCAAGACGCGCTTCCTGCCCGCGCTGAAGCCGCTCTCCATCACCGCACTGCTGCTCACGCTGGTGCTGCTCTTCGCCTTCCAGGGGCGGAAGATCCTGGCCAACCCCTTCGACATCCTGCTCATCGCCATCCCGCTCGCGCTGCAGACCTATTTCATCTTCTTCCTCAGCTGGAAGGGCGGTCGCTGGCTGGGCCTCAACTACCGCACCTGTGCTCCGGCCAGCATGATCGGGGCCAGCAACTTCTTCGAACTGGCGGTGGCCGTGGCCATCGCCCTCTTCGGCCTCAACAGCGGTGCGGCGCTCGTCACCGTGGTGGGAGTGTTGATCGAAGTGCCGATCATGCTGCACCTGGTGCGGATCGCCAAGGGGTGGAAGTACAGCTGAAGAATGGAGAATGTAAAATGAAGAATGTAGAATGTAGAACTGGCAGCATCAGGTGATCAGGTGTCTTGCACCATTCCTCATTCACCATTTTCCCTTCTACATTTTACATTCTACATTATCCATTCAAAACGTCCCCATGGAACCACGCACCACCTCCCTGCTCGCCCTCTTCACCGAAGGCCGCACCCGCTTCACCAAACTGCTCGACCAGCTCACCGAGGCCGACCTGCCGAAGAAGCTCGCTCCCGCGCCCAACAGCATCGGCTTCCAGGTGCGGCACATCGGCGATGTGGAACTGCTCTTCGCCAAGAACGTGTTCGGCTTGCCAGGCGTGAACGTGCATGCCAGTACCGTTGCGAAGGGACATGACACCGGCGAGTGGACCGACCTGGCCGCGTTGAAAGCCTATGTGCAGGAGAGCGCCGACACGCTGCGTCGCGCCATCGAAGCCACCAGCGATGCCGACTGGGACACGGTGATCGAAACGAAGGAGTTCGGCCGCAAGACCAAGGCCGAGGCGCTGGGGCGCATCGTGACGCACACGGCCTACCACGCCGGGCAACTGGCGATGATCCTCAAGTACGGGTAACGCCGGTGTATGACCCAACACGAATGCCTCCTCATCTCCGCCGCAGAGAGAGCCTGTGAATGCAGCCGCAGATGAACGCAGATAAATGCGCAACAGGAATGGCCTGTCCAGAACCTTGTATCCCATCTGCGCCATCTGCGGCCGCATTCCTCACTGCTCATCCATAGCCCGACCATGGACGCCTCCCACCTCCTCATCCCCGCTGTGGCACTGGCCGCTTCGCTGGTCACGCTGATCAGCGGCTTCGGGCTGGGCACCTTGTTGCTTCCGGTGTTCGCGCTGTTCTTCCCGCTGGAGGTGGCCATCGGGCTCACGGCGGTGGTGCACCTGCTCAACAACCTCTTCAAGCTGGGCCTGCTGTGGAAGGATATCCACTGGAGCACCGTGCTACGCTTCGGCGTGCCGGGCATCGTGGGCGCCTACCTCGGCGCACGGCTCATGCTGCTGCTGGGCGCGCGTGATGCGCTCTACCAAGGGCTGGTCCATCCCGTGGACCCGCTCGATCTGGTCATCGCCGGGCTGATGCTCGTCTTCGGCCTGTTCGAGCTCTCCAAGAAGCTCAACACGCTCTCCCTGCCACCGCGCTGGATGGTGCCCGGCGGCTTCGTCAGCGGTTTCTTCGGCGGCCTCAGCGGGCACCAGGGCGCATTACGCAGCCTCTTCCTGCTGCGCAGCGGACTGGCCAAGGAGGCCTTCATCGCCAGCGGTGTCGCCATCGCCTGCCTGGTGGACCTCACCCGCCTGCCCACCTACGCGACCCAGCACCTGGTGGCGACCGCCCAGGAACAAGGCCCGCTGCTGCTGGCCAGCACGCTCGCGGCCTTCCTCGGTGCCTGGTGGGGCAGGAAGCTCATCCCCAAGGTGACCATGCGCGGCGTGCAGCTCACCGTGGGCGTGCTCATCCTCGCCATTGCGGCCCTGCTCGCCACGGGCATCATCTAACGATCAACGCGACCTGCCATGGCTCCTTCCACCCCATCGCCTGCGCAACGCTTCGGCGCACCGCCCCTCGGCCTTCGCGCCAACTGGAAGCAGTTCACCCTGCTGGTCATCGTCAACGCCTTCGTGGGCGGCATGGTGGGCATCGAACGCACGGTGCTGCCCGTGCTCGCCGAGCTGGAGTTCGGCATCGCCTCGCACGCCGCCGCGCTCAGCTTCATCATGGCCTTCGGCGTCAGCAAGGCGCTGGCCAACTACTTCACCGGCCGGCTGGCGGGGCGCTACGGACGCAAGGCCCTGCTCATCGTGGGCTGGGTGCTCGCGCTGCCCGTGCCCTTCCTGCTCATCTACGCCGATGCCTGGGCGTGGGTGGTGGCGGCCAACATCCTGCTGGGCATCCACCAGGGCTTCGCATGGAGCAGCACCGTGGTGATGAAGATGGACCTCGTGGGCGAAAAGGACCGAGGGCTGGCCATGGGCCTCAACGAGTTCGCCGGCTACCTCGCCGTGGGCGGCATGGCCTTCCTCACCGGCTACCTCGCCGCACACTACGGACCGCGCCCCGTGCCCTTCCAGGTGGGCATCGGCATCGCGGTGATCGGTCTGCTGCTCACGCTGCTGTGGGTGAAGGACACCGCGCACCACGTGGCGGCCGAGGGTGCCACCAGCGCCATCCCCAAGCTGAAGCGCGTGTTCGTGGAGACCAGCCTCACGCACCGCACGCTGGGCCCCGTGACACAGGCCGGACTGGTGAACAACCTGAACGACGGCATGCTGTGGGGCCTATTGCCCGTGCTGCTGCTGAACGAGGGCCTGGGCCAGGAGCGCATCGGCCTCATCGCCGCCGTGTACCCCGCCGTGTGGGGCCTGGGCCAGCTCTTCACCGGCAAGCTCGCCGATGTGGTGAACCGCCGCTCCCTGCTCATCCTCGGCATGGTGCTGCAAGGCGTGGCCATCCTGGGC
>CAUJFM010000401.1 GCA_963169595.1 Bacteroidota bacterium
GATGGGCGGCACCATGTACATCCTGGGTGGCAGCGCCTACACGTGGAAGGTGCAGCACAACATGGCCCACCACACGCACACCAACGTGGATGAGGTGGATGGCGACATCGCCTCGCGCGGACCGCTGCGCTTCAGCGAGCATGCCCCGCTGAAGTGGATCCACCGGTTCCAGTTCATCCATGCCTTCTTCTTCTACGGGCTGATGACCTTCACCAAGGTCTTCAACGACTTCGGCAAGCTGCACCAGGCCAACATCAACGGCGTCACCAAGAGCCTGGGCAAGGACCCGCGCCGCATGTGGGCGGAGCTCCTCCTGGCCAAGGCCATCTACTTCTCCATGATCTTCGGCCTGCCGCTGTGGCTCACCCCGCTTTCCTTCGGGCAGGTGTTCCTGGGCTTCTTTGTGATGCACTTCGTGTCCGGCTTCATCCTGGGCGTGGTGTTCCAGCTGGCGCATGTGGTGGAGAACGCCGAACAACCGCTGCCGGATGCCGACGGCATCATCCACACCGACTGGGTTGTGCACGAGATGCGCACCACGGCCAACTTCGCTCCTGGCAGCGACCTGCTCTTCTGGTACACCGGCGGCCTCAACCACCAGGTGGAGCACCACCTGTTCCCGCATGTGTGCCACGTGCATTACCGCGCCATCGCGCCCATCGTGGAGCGCACGGCCCGGGAGCATGGTGTGCCCTACAACACGCACGAGACCTTCTTCGGTGCCCTCGGCTCCCACATCCGCCGCTTGAAGGAGCTGGGTCGGCCGGAGGTTGTGCCTGCCCTGGCCTGAGCTCAGCCCAGCCGTGCCAGCACCCCCTCGATCGCGTCCTTCAGCTTCTCGCAGGCGCGGATCGTGTCGCTTAGCAGCTCAGGACGCGGGGTGAGCGTGCTCTCGCGCAGGCTGTCCTCACCGCGCACCAGGACGGCGCAGCGTTCGTCGCTGGCGATCCCGTTCTCCAGCTGTGATGCGATATCGGCGAGCAGGCCCTCGTCCAGGCGGCCGTGCCGCAGTTCGGTCTCCAGCATTTGCACAGTGCGCCTCAGGGCCTTCAAGGCACGCGCCAGTTCCAGGTCGGTCATGGGGCACGAAGATCGCACGGGGAGGCGCTTGGGCCAGCGATGCGATGGATGCATGCGGCTATGACGTGCGGTCATCCACCGAAGCGCATCTGGAGCATCAGCTCGAAGGTGCGCCGGCCTCCCGCGAGCAGGTTGGGGTTGAACATGGACCAGCCGTAGGCGAGGCCGATGGTGGCGGTGTTCAGGTCCAGCGCGGCACTTACCAGCAGCGCATCCTGAAAGCGGTAACCCAGTCCGGCCTTGAACCCGAGCGGCAGGGGCGTGCCCGCTTCGTGCTGCCGGTTCAACAGGTGCTTGCCAGCGTAGATGTTCGCGCGGCCGGTGCGGAAGGGACCCTGATGATGCACGATCAGTTCGGCCGCAAAGAAGCCATCGTCCCAGATCTCGTGCGGGACCTCGCCCAAGGCATACGCCGTGAACCGCATGGGGATGGCGGGTGGAGGGCCGCCCCCTTCGCTCAACACCAGCTGCCCCAGGTGGTCCCCGGCAAGGCCCACCACCAGCACGTCGCGCTCACGCCGCCGCGGACTTTCCACGTCCTGTTTCAGGGTGAATGAAAGACCGGCACGTGCCTCGGCCCAGGTGCTGGTGCCCAGCACCCATTGCTCACCGCTCGGTAGCGAGGCATCGTAGTGAAGTCCATCGTACTGGCTGCCCCACGCACCGTCGGCCTCCCCGTTGAGGCCGCTGACCCAGCGCAGCTCGATCCCGGCGGAAAGGAAGGAACGTTGTCCGGCGCGCACGTGCATCGCGGGCACCACGCCGGCCGCGCTCATCCTGCTGCCCACGGCGCCCTGCCGCTCGTGCGTGGCATTGAGCCCCACGCCGAACCAGGAGGAGACCTGTTTGCGTGTGTTGCGGGCACTCCAGTCCACGCTCAGCAGTTCGCTCTTCCAAGATCCCGGCATCTGCAGCCACTGGTCCTGATGGATGAAGCTGATGCGCGCCCCCGGATGGAAGCCGGCCCGCGAAGGGTCCAGCCACACGGCCTGGCGCCCGGCAAAGAAGGGGTCCACGTCCTGCGCACACAGTGTGGTGGGCGCCAGCAGCGTGAACGCGATGAGGGGGATGAGGCGGCTCATCGGCGCAGGGTGATGGTGCCTTGGTGCTCCACGGTCTCGCCGGTGGTGCGCTGGGCGGAGAAGGTCAGCGCGTAGGGTCCGGCGGGCAGCAGGGTGCCGTTGAGCCGGCCGTCCCAGCAGAAGGTGGGGTCGGTGCTGCGGAACACGGTCTGTCCCCAGCGGTCGTACACCATCACGTTCACGGCCGTGTAGCAGCCGCCCAGCACACAGAGCACATCGTTGAGGCCATCCCCGTTGGGGGAGAACATGTCCGGGAGGAAGGCCTCACCACAGGGTGTGGGTGGGATGGGCAGCACGGTGAAGAAGGGCGCCACCACCACGCTGTCCAGTGCGGAGCAACCGGCGCTGGAGGTGACGGTGACCACATAGATCGCGGTGTCGTTCACCTGGATGCCCGTGCTGGCCGCGGTCGGATCGTCCAACCCGTCCGCAGGGCTCCAGACATAGGTGGCGAGGCTGTCGCTGGGTTGGATGAAGGCCTGCAGTTCGCCCGATCCGTTCTCCAGCACCAGCGTATCGCCAGCGCTCACGGTGATGCTTCCTTCCTCGGTGATCACGAAGGTCAGCTCCGCCAGGCAGCCGGTGCTATCGCTTGCGGTCACGGTGTACGCGCCCGGCAACAAGCCTTCGATCAACGGACCGGACAAGGGGGCTCCATCCAGCAGGTGGACCAGGCCCGGTGCCGTGCTGGTGCCATGGACCTGCGCGGTGCCCGTGGGACCGCCGCACAGGGCAGGGGTCACGCTCACGCTGTCCATCAAGGCTGCGGGCATGTTCACCAACAGGCTGTCCGTGCGCGTGCAACCGGTGCTGTCGGTCACGCTCACCACGTAGGTGCCGGCCGCGAGCGGCATCACCGGTGAGCCACTGAGCATGGTGTCCGCCCATAGGATCTGCACCGCATCGGGCAGCGGTGCGATCAGTGCGATCATGCCATCGGCGAGCCCATGGCAGCTCACGTCGGTCACCTGCCAGGTCGTTGTCGGCGGGGGAAGCACCACCACCGGTATCGTGTCCACCACGGAACAGGCCGGGCCGTTGGTGTAGGTCACCACCACATCGATCGTGCCCGATTGCATGGGAGCGGGCAGTTGCACGGTGGCGCCGGTCAGCAGGGAGTCCGCCACCAGCCAGGTGAAGGTGTCCGCTTCGGTGCCCGCCAGCAGGATGTCCGCGCCAGGGCAAACAGTGTTGCTTACCACCACCACCGGTTGCGGGTAGTTGTGCACCACCACCTGCAAGGGGCGGCAGGGGGTGGTGTGCAGCAGGCTTTCGGCCCGCACCCACAGGGTGAACGAGGTGGTGGGGCTCAAGGTGATGGTATCCCCCGAGGTGAGGAAGTGGTCGGGCTGGCCGCATTCATCCGCGTACCACATCCATTCCGCAAAGGCCCCGAGCGCACCGCCGTAGACAATGAGGGTGATCTGCTCCCCGAGGCACAGGTGCAGTTCATCGAGCGGAGGGGTGACACCGTTGTAGCTGCCTCCGCCGCCGTTGCTGCCGGAGGTGCCCGTGCAGATGCCCTCGCAGAGGGTGGAGGTCACCTGGTCCAGGCGCATCGCCGCACCATCGCGATCACCTCCGCCATAGTTCATCTGATGGCCCTGGTGGGCGAAGTCCTCCGTGGAGGTGGTGCTTCCGCCCAGGAAGATGGAGGTCTCGCCCTTGATGCAGAAGGTGCGTGCCTCCTCTTCACCCAGTGCCCCAACGTAGCGCGACCAGCCCGGCGTTCCCGCACTGTCGAACCGCAGGACGAAGCCATCCGATGCGCCGAGCAGCCAGGAGCCGGTCACGGTGCCGATGGCGATGGAACTGTTCGAGGCGGTGATGCCGGCGGCATAGCAGCGGCCCAGGATGTCGAAGGCCACCGCCGTGAGCGCATCGTACGCGGTGTCGCCGATGAAGGTGCTCCACATCAGGGCCAGCTCATGGTCCAGCATCACGATGAACCCGTCGCCGCCACCGGCGTTGTCGGCCTGGTAGGACGTGGTGTCGGTGTGGAGGCTGTCGGAAAGGGTGGTGCCGCAGAGGGCGATGGACGTGGCGCTCATGGCCAGTCCCTGCACCTGGTCATCCGCGGGACCGCCGATGTAGGTGCCGTGCATCACCACCAGGTTCGTGTCCACCTTCAGCAGGAAGCCATCGGTGCCGCCCTGCAGCGTGGCGGTCAGTGCGTCATCGGTGGCGATGTTCTGCGTGCTGGTGGTGTTGCCCACCAGAACGGTGCCAGTGCTGTCGCCCTGTACGATGTGTACCACGCCATCATCCCCCTCGCCGCCGAGGTAGGTGCCTGCGATGAGCGAGTCCGTGCCGTGGAAGCGCAGCAACACACCATCCAGACCACCGGCGTACGCCTGGTTCACCGGCATGGCGCCGAACGCGTTCGCATCGTTGGCGCTTCCACCCACCATCAATCGCCCGAGCGCATCCAGCGTTGAACCGCCTGCGGTCTCATCGCCGGCACCACCGAAGTAGGTGGCACCCACCAGCAGGCCGAATTCCGTGAAGCGCGCGATGAACAGGTCGCGGCCACCTCCCGGTGTTCCCTGGTACGCCAGGCTGTCCGTGGCGATGCCCTCCGTGCTGGTGGTATGGCCCACGAGGTAGACCCCCTCCATGCCGGTCACCACCACCGACACCGCTTCATCATCCCCCGCGCCGCCGAAGTAGGTGCACCACAACACCGATCCATGCGGTGCGATCTTGGCCAGGAAGGCATCCGAAGCACCACCGCCATACGTGTTCTGATGGGTGAGGCCGCTCTGCCCGGTGGTGTCGTTGCCGAGCAGCAAGCCTTCCGAAGTGCGGCCCGCCACATACACGTGACCGAACTCATCGGTGGCCATGGACAACACCTGGTCATCGGCCACGCCGCCCAGGTAGCTGCTCCAGCGCTCCATGGCGGAGGTCACCGTCTGTGCGCTGGCGGTGAGGTGGAACAGCAGGGACAGTAGCACGAACCCTGCATGGCGTGCCGCAAGGCCGCGACAGGGGACGGTGATGGAGTGGGGTATGGAACGGACCATGGGACCTGGGCTTTACAACAAGGTGGCCCAGCCTGTCCCGATCGGTGCCTCAACACCGGGGTGTGGTCGCGATCATGGAGGGAACGGTCCGAATTCCTGGGAAGAGTTCATTGGCCCGAGAACCTGGAGAAGAGCGGGCTGAAGTGTGGAGGTGTATATAATTCCGCTTGCGGTGACGATCGCCCTCGTTGGGCCTGGGAGGCGGGTCGCTGGTGACCGCGATCACCACCTCCTCACTCACTGCACCACGAAAGCCCGATCGGCCGGCACCAAAGCCCCCACGCGGACCTTCACCTCGTCCATCCGCACGGGTGGTTCGATGGTGAAGGAGCCGTGCCAGGTCCGGCCGTTCGCCTCCGTTCGGAACACGTAGTGCTGGGCCTTCAGATCGGGCGTGACGGTGACCAGGGGCGACTGGTGTCCGTAGCCCCAAAAGGCCACCTGGATGGAACCGTCGGCATAAACCGGACGAGGAATGTGGAGGTCGTCCCGGCGTGTAGTGTCCAGTGGCCTGATGCTATCACCCTTCGCGAATACCATGGTCCTCCGGTAGACCTGGCCATCGAGATCGCTCAGCAGCGAGGTGCCCGGCAGGTTCATCACATGGAGATAGCAGGTGCCTGAGCTGCTTGGCTCATCGTCCGTGCCACTGCGGAAGCCCTGCACCACCAGGTCCGGGATGCCGTCGTTGGTGATGTCGATGCTGTCGTTGGGTGCGAAGCCGCAGTAGTTGCGGTTGAAGTCGGGCTGTGCGACAAGGCCATGACCCAGCACACATGCGCACAACAGAAGCAAGGTTCTCATCGCCGGTACAGGGTGATGTCCACCGGTGCGAAGTTCGGTCTTCCTTCCAAGGTCGGATAGACCTCGTCGTTGTACGTGCCGCAGAGCGGGTAGCTATCGAATGGGGCGAGCGACACCACTTGCATGAGGAAGGGAT
Organism: Bacteroidota bacterium; assembly: GCA_963169595.1. Classification (GTDB taxonomy): domain Bacteria; phylum Bacteroidota; class Bacteroidia; order Flavobacteriales_F; family PHOS-HE28; genus PHOS-HE28. The sequence continues at coordinate 6,129 of CAUJFM010000401.1, forward strand.
GTATCCAGTTGCGCATATGGTAGTCCACATGAACTGGAAGGCGGTCATCCTGTACGAGCACCTTCATCTTCGCAATGTCCATGCTGCGTGGGAGCACCAGAACGTAGTTGTCCCTCGCGAAAGGGAAGCACACCTCGTGGCCTAGCGCAGAACCGCGCTGGTAACGTTCGCAGGCCTTGAGGTCGGTGTTGGGTCGGAACAGATGCCATGCCTCACGCCCGATCGTAACGGGCAGGTTCGTGCTATCAAGCAGGGTGATGCGCAGGCCCTTCACTACCTGTGTATCGCCTTCCAAGTGTGGCCGTACCACGATGATGGACGCGAAGTCGTAGCCGCAATGCTGGGCAGTGAGCCCGGTCGGTAGCAGAAGGAGCAGGAGCAGTACATGCCTCATGGACATCCCGTACACCTGAGGCAGCACCTGGTTCATGATCAGGTGCGCGTACCGCAAGGCCTGAACCAAGGTGTCTAGTCCAGCGTCATCTCATAGCGCCGCTCCTCCATCGCCCGGCCGCTTGGCACCAGGGCCG
>CAUJFM010000402.1 GCA_963169595.1 Bacteroidota bacterium
TGCCCACGAGCACGATGCCCTTCTCGGCATGGTTCTCCTCATGCAACTGGTGGGCGATGCGCTGCAGTTTCCGCTGCACGTGCACATGGTCCAGAACGACGGTGCGCTCGCTCATGACGGCGAAAGTACATCGCGCGGGTCACGGCACATGGAGCCGCGCGGTCCGGGTGGCTCCATCGAAGGTCCGCAGCTGCCACACCAGCACGCCTTGGTATCCGGTAGGCGGGGAGATCCGTTGCGGTCCACCGGTCACCATGGTGGAAAACAGACGCTTCCCGACGGGGTCGAACAGCTGTAGCGTTCCACCGGTTCCGGCGGTCACCTCCAATTGACCGTCTACCATGCGCACGGTGCTGGCCGGTGAAAGGAGATCGTCTCCGATGCCGGTGTTCACCAAGGTGACGGTCAATGGCAGGCTGTCCGTTCGAGCACAGGCATCCTGCACCACCAGCCACACCGTGTAATCACCAGGACCTGCATAGGTGTGCAGCGGGTCGGCATCGGTGCTGCTGCTGCCATCCCCGAAGGTCCACGACCAGCTAGCAGCCCCGGGCGTGTTGTCCGCGAACAGGACCGTGTAGCCATCCAGATAGGTCAGGTCCGCCGCGGCGACCGGGTCGTTCACACCAATGTTCCATGGCGCATCGGGCGCGGCCACCACATCACTGGCCATGGTCCGCACCGCCTGGGCCTGTTCGGCGGTGATGCCAGCGGGAACATAGGTCGCCGTGGCGCACGAGCGGCGGAAGAGGGTGCTGGCCAGTGTGGAAGCGGCGATGTAGCTGCCCAGTACATTGGGGTGGCTGCCGTCCGTGTACAGGCCGGTGCCGGGGAAGGCTGCGCGGTGGGTGCGCCAGACCTCGCCAGCCGGGGCACACCAGCCATCGTTCGCTGTGGCCATCTCCACATAGCTCTCGTACAGCCGCTGCTGCATGCCTTCATAGGTGCACAAGGGCGGATAGAAGGCACAGTTCGCGGCATCGCCGTTCTCGCGCCCCCAGGTCATCAGGTACACCACCTCCACGCACGGTGAGGCCGCGCGGGCCTGCTGGGCCAATTGCGCCGCATACGGGTACACCTCCTGGGCCACTTGTTCCGGTGGGAAGGCGGGGCGCTGGCTCTGTTCCTGCAGCACCACGAAGTCCCAGTCCCCCTGGGCCAGGGCGGCCTGGCTCTGTGCGTACGTGGTATGCCCCTGGAAGGTGTATCCACCCGGTGCCACCATCTGGGTCTGCACCGTCTCACCCATGGAGGCGGCCAGTTGGGTGAACATGCCCGGCAGGTCGTTCGAGTAGGTGTAGCTGTTGCCGATGAACAGCACACGCGTGGTCTGGGCGCTCAACAGCGCAGGTAGCAGCAGGATGGACAGGAGAGAGGCGCGGTATCCACTCATGGCTTCACATAGCTCTTGATGTTCCCCGGCTTGTCCAGGTGCTTGCTCTCCGGGAGCCGGGTCCCGGTATACTTCAGCACGCGGTCCAACAGGTCCAACAGTTCCGGGGAAAGCCGCTTGAACCGGATGCAGGAGCGCCCGGTGTCATGCAGCTTCAGTTCGTTCTTGAAGGCGATGAGCAGGTCATAGGGCATGATGTACAGCGCCATGAAGCTCTTCTGGCTGGCCAGCGCACACAGGGCGTGCCCATCGAGGTGGAAGGTGGGCATGCCGTAGGACATGTCCTCCTCGATGCCCGGCCAGATGCGACGTACCAGGTCGCGCACCACGCCCAACGCCTCGCGCCGGTCGGCCGGCAACTGGGCGAGGTAGGTTTCCACACTGGTGGCGTCGGACTTCATGGCCGTGCTTCTTTCGTACCGTGAAGTTGGGGAAAAGGACCGGAGCCTCACCCAGCGAGCTCGAACTTGGCAACACGGTCCAGCCTGACCTCCGCTCCCGTATCCAGGCGCAGCCACTCCGCCTTGTCGCGGTGGAAGAGGTCCGCGATGAGGCCTTCACAGGTGCTGCCATTCGCCAGGGTCAGCCGTACACGCTGCCGCAGGGTGGCCGCCGACTCGTAGCGGTCGTACAGGTTGCAGTCGATGGGTACGTACGCCGGCTCTTTCACCGCGCACAACCAGAGCTCACGTCCAGCGCGCGGCTTGATGGAGTTGTGGCAGGGTTCCATGGACACGTTGGCGAAATGCCTGTGGAAGATGGGGGCATAGTCGGCCTTGAACCCTCCGAAAGGCGGGCGGTCCGTGTTGAGCGTGTCGTTGAAGAGCACGCCCACGAGCTTGCCACCCGGCTTGAGGAGCTTGTGCATGTGCGCCACGTAGCGTTCGCGCAACGCGGGGTCCAGGGCACAGAAGAAGGTCTGCTCCAGGATGCGGTCGTAGGGCCCTTCATGCTGGAAGAAGTCGCCCACGATCAGATGGTCCTTTGGAAAGTCGGGACACCGGGAGAGCAGGTCCTTGAAGGGCGCATCGGTGAGGTCGATGACGAACACGTTGCGGAAGCCCTGCCGGTGCGCGTACTCGGCCTCCCACGCCCGCCCGCCTCCGGGTATCAGGATCTTCAGGTCCTTGTTCGCCAATTGGTCCAGGTACTCCTTCAGCGGGGTGGATGGCCCGCCAAGGTCCCAGCCGGTCTCCCCGGTGTGGTATCGGCCTTCCCAAAAGGTGCGGTCGAGGTCCATGGGGACGAAGGTCGCGCTTCCTCCCGGGCGGTCCTTCACTTGACCAGCTGCATCTGCTGCCAGTTCTGGTCCTGGAACACGCTGCTCGGATCGAATCCGGGCTTGTTGCTCAGGATGTAGGTGCCATCGCCCCGGCTCCAAGCCTGGTCATATCCGCTGCTGAGCTCCACCGTGCCGCTACCGTCACGGTAGGTCTCCACTTCCCTGATCGTCTTCACGAAGGAGGTGTGCAAGCGGTCCTGGCTGCTCTGTTGGTTCTCCCATGAACGCATGTTGCGGTCCATGTTGGACATGCGTTGTTCATGCGCGGCGGTGTTCGCGGCACCCTGGGCCTGGATGTTGGCCATGCGGTGCTGGTGTGCTGCGGCGTTCATCCGTTTCTGCTGTTCCAGTTCGGCCATCACCTGCGCATGGTTGCGGTCGCGCTGGTCCCGGATGCGTGCGAACAGGTCGTCCACGTTGCGCTGCCATTCCGGGTTGGTGCGGAAGCTGGAACGCAGGGTGACCAGCAGTTGTTCGGCCTCAGCACGGCGCTCCGCAGGGAACCGGACCCAGCTGCGTTCAGAGGAAACGCTGGTGCTGAGTTGCTGAAAGCTTCCGGTGTAGGGGTCCTGCGTGGTGGTGATCATGTTGACCACGGTGCAAAGCGCGATGCCCTCCTCCCCATTGGGCCATTTGAGCGTGGCGATGATCGCGCTCGGGTAGATCTCGGCGCTGCCACCGTATTGCTGGACGGCCGCCTTGTACTTGGCATTCCTGCTTTCCAGCTCGCGCACCACGTCACTGTTCACCTTGATGTCCACCACGCTGGCCCCTTCGATCTCGCGCGGGATAAGGACCTTGCGCAGGTAGTCCGCGGCCTCCATCGGTTGTCCGACCTCGCATCCACCGTACTGCATTTGCATCTGCATGCTCTGCAGCATCATCGGGTCCGAGGCGGAGCCCCAGGTGTGCAGGGGCAGCGAAGTGTAGCGGATGGCGCCGTCCGGCGAGGCCGTGGTCATGCGCACCGCCAGCATTTCGCCGGCACAGGAGTTCAGGTCTTTCCAGACGACCGCACCTTCCGTCTTCCAGCCCTTGGGGACCAACACGCTGAATGCTTCCATGGGCTGTACATAGCCCTGTTCATCCCGTACACGGAGCCGTTCCAGCACGGTGTAGTCCGTGCCTTCCTTCCAGCGTGGGGCATTTCCGCCTACAGGGGCCTGTGCGTTCACCGTGCCGCCTTGGTCGTTGCAGGCGTGCAACAGGAAGCCACAGATGAACAGGGTGGGGATCGGCGCGCGCATGGGTGTCATTTCCCCTTCATCGGGGAGCCTGTCCCGATGTGAACGGCGGTCACCACTTTACCAGCCGCACCACGTTCTCCACGTGGTAGGTATGCGGGAACATATCCACCGGCTGCACGAAGTCGATGCGGTAGCGATCGTTCAGGATGGCTAGGTCGCGGGCCTGGGTGGCGGGGTTGCAGCTCACGTACACGATGCGCTCAGGGGCCAGCTCCAACAGATGGCGCGTCACGGGTTCGTCCATGCCGGCGCGGGGCGGGTCGGTCACCACCACGTCCGGACGGCCATGCTGCGCCACGAAGGCTGCGTCCATCACCTTCTTCATGTCGCCACTGGTGAAGCTCACGTTGGTGACGCCGTTCAGTTCGGCGTTCACACGGGCATCGGCCA
>CAUJFM010000403.1 GCA_963169595.1 Bacteroidota bacterium
GGATCGATGACCAACGCACGGCCGGACTGCTTACCATTCGGGAACTCGAACCCTACACGGCCGTTCACCAGCGTGAAACGGCAGGCCAGGGGCTCGCGGGCACCGTCGCCGTAAAAGGCCACCGGGGCCAACTCCTTCACCTCGCCCACCGAGGTCCGGAGCACCAAGTTCCCCGCTGCATCGATGGAGAGACCATCCAGACCCTCAAAGGCTAAGGCCACCACTGCCGGATCGGCGGAAGCGGCCAGCTCGATGTCGTACTTCATCAGCCCCTCATCGCCGTGGAACAGGATGTCCACGCCGGGCCACACCCCCTCGTACCGGACCTCGCCGTACAACGGCACCCGGCCGGCCCATTTCGTCGGGTCGTTGCCAAGGAAGTAGTTGTGGTAGGCCTTGGCCATCTTGCCCGGGAAGACCACCGGTGTGGCCTGACCACCCACGAAGCTCATCCGCCAGGCATGCCCGTTCCACGTCTTGGTGGCCTGCTCGGCAGGGCTCAGTTGGTGGCTATCGTGCATCCAGGCATAGATGGACTCCTCGTACTTCACCCAAGTGACCCCGTTCTGTTCCAGAAAGGCCACCGCACCAGGGACACTGGCCTTGTAAAGCACAGGGGTCGGCCACTGTCCGCTGTTCCGCACATACTCCACGCGTTGAGGAGTATGCTGATGGTCATGTCCATTCGCCACCAAAGGGGTGGAGAACACCATGGACACACCGAGGGCCAGGGAAAATTGCAATGATCTCATGGTCAGCGAAATAGGGCGTTGCGTAGAGATTGACGGCACGACCGGCGCATCGGTTGTCCGCGCTGGGCAAAAAGCCCAACGGTCCACCCCATTCGGACGCTCCCTACCGGTACTGGAGATCGTACAGCTTGCGGTAGGCCCCGTTCCGAGCCAGCAGCTCCTAGTGGTCGCCCTGTTCGATGATGCGGCCCTTCTCCAGCACCAGGATGCGGTCGGCCTTCTGGATGGTGCTGAGCCGGTGGGCGATGACGATGCTCGTGCGCCCCTGGGTGATGCGCTCGGTGGCCTGCTGGATGAGCTGCTCGCTGATGCTATCCACGCTGCTGGTGGCCTCGTCCAACACCAGCACTTTGGGGCGGTGCACGCAGGCCCGGATGAAGGCGATGAGCTGACGCTGACCGGTGCTGAGTATCCCGCCCCGTTCGCGCACCTCCGTATCGTAGCCCTGGGGCAGCCGCATGATGAACTCGTGCGCACCCACCTCACGGGCCGCCTCGATCACCTCCTCGCGGGTGATGGCGGGGTCCCCGAGGGTGATGTTGTTGTGTACGGTGTCGCTGAAGAGGAACACGTCCTGCAGCACCACGCCGATGCTGCGCCGCAGGTCGGCCTGGCGATAGTCCCGGATATCGCGTCCGTCCAGCTGCACACTGCCCTTCTGGAACTCGTAGGCGCGGCTCAGCACATTGATGATCGAGCTCTTGCCCGAACCGGTCGCGCCCACCAAGGCCACCATCTCACCAGCCCGCACCTCGAAGGAGATGTCGCGGAGCACATGGTCGTCGTTCTCGTAGGCGAACCACAAGCCATCGAAGCGGATGTCGCCCCGCAGGTTGGCCGTGGTGGCGGTGCCTTCATCCACGATCACGGCCTCGGTGTCGAGCACCTTGAAGACCCGCTCGCTGCCCACCATGCCCATCTGCAGCACGTTGAAGCGGTCCGCCAGCTGCCGGATGGGCCGGTACAGCATGTTGATGAACAGGATGTAGGCGAAGACGTCCCCCACGGAGGTCGTTCCGGCGAGCACGTCCTTCACGCCCCACCACACCAGGAAGGCGAGGGAGATGGCGCTGAGGATCTCCACCACGGGGAAGAAGATGCTGTAGGCGAGCACGCTACGGATGTGCGCGGCACGGTGCTCCTTGTTGATCGCCTGGAACTTGGCGTACTCCTGCTGCTCGCGCCCGAAGAGCTGCACGATGGCCATGCCCTGGATGTGCTCCTGCACGAAGGCATTGAGCCGCGCCACCTGGGTGCGCACGTCCTGGAAGCTCTTCTGGATGCTGTTCTTGAAGATGTTGGTGCTCCACAGCAGCAGCGGGATGGGTACCATGCTGAGCAGGGCGAGCTTCCAGTTGTACACGAACATCACCACCACCACCACGAGCAGCTTCAGGATGTCGCCCATGATCATCAGCAGGCCCTGGGAGAAGATGTCGTCGATGGTCTCGATGTCGCTGATGACCCGCGTGACGAGCGTTCCGATGGGGGTGCGGTCGAAGTAGCGCAGCTTGAAACCAAGCACCTTGGCATAGAGCTTCTGGCGCAGGTCGAAGGTGACGGCCTGCCCCAGCCAGGCGGTCCAATAGGCCTGGTAGAACTGCACCACGGTCTCCACCACCAGGAGCACCACCACGATCACCGTGATCACCCAGACCAAGGTCAGGGTGCCGGGCCCGATCAGGGAACGCACCACATCCGCCGACCACGCGATACTGCGTGCGTTCCAGCTGGAATCCTCCGTGATGACGAACAGGTTGTCGTACGTGTTGGCCGCGACATCCACCAGCCATCCGAGCATGATGGGACGCACGACCCCCACGATGCTCAACACGAAGGTGAGTACCACGGCCCACCAGAAGATGCCGCGGTAGGGCTGGGTGAACGCGAACACCCGCCCGAACAGCTTGCGATCAAAGGCCTTCCCCTGTGCGGTGGTCGAGCTCATCCCTGATGTTCCTTGGTGCTGGCAGCCTCGAGCGCAAAGGGATAGAGTACGTGCTCCAGATACAGGCCACAGGCCGGGGCCGACTTGCCGGCGGCGTGCCGGTCCTTGGCGGCGAGCACTTCGGCCATGTGGCCCACCGTTGCATGGCCCTTGCCGATGCGGATGCAGGTGCCCACCACGGCGCGCACCATGTTCCGCAGGAAGCGGTCGGCCTTGATCCGGAAGAGATAGCCGTTCTCCACATGCATCCAGTGCGCCTCCCGCACGTCACAGAGCATGGTCTTGGCATCGCTGCCCGCCTTGCAGAAACTGCTGAAATCCTGACGACCGATCAGCACGCGGCAGGCCTCGTTCATCCGATCCACATCCAATGGGGGGCGCAGCTGGTGCGAGCGGTCCGCCAGGAAGGGGTCCTTGTGGATATGGATGCGGTAGGCATACCCACGCTCCGTGGCGCTGAACCGCGCATGCGCCTTGTCGGCCACCGGGAACAGGCCGTGCACGGCGATGTCCTTCGGCAGCAGGCTGTTGAGGCCGTACACGAAACGTTCGTCAAGAGGCCGTGCGTCGGGCACGTCGAAATGCAGAAAGTACGTGGTGGCATGCACACCCGTATCGGTGCGCCCGCAGCCCACCGCGTTCACCTTCTCCAAGTGAAGTGTGAACCGCAAGGCCCGCTCCACCTCGGCCTGCACGCTGGGCGCCTTCGGCTGGTTCTGCCAGCCGCGGTAAGCGGTACCGTCGTAGGAAAGCTGCAGGAAGTAGCGCGGCATGGGGGCGCAAAGGTACCCGGTCGAGCATGTGTGGAGCACGGAGTTCGCCACTCCGGCACCGGAATGCCCTTCCAGCTATTTCCTTCGCCCCATGCGCATCGGCCTGCTCTCCGACACCCATGGCTGGCTTGACCCGGCCCTGCGCGGGCACTTTGCCACCTGTGACGAGGTCTGGCACGCGGGCGACATCGGCGGGCTGCATGTGACGGACGAGCTCCGGAGCTGGTTCCCGGACAAGCCGCTGCGGGCCGTGTTCGGCAACATCGACGATGCGACCACACGTGGCGCCTTCCCGGAGCATGTGCGGCTCACCGTGGGCGGCGTCCGCGTATGGATGACGCACATCGGCGGGCGGCCACCCCGCTACGACCGGGGGGTGATGAATGAGCTCCGTACCTCCCCTCCCGACCTGTTCATCTGCGGGCATTCGCACATCTGCCTGGTGCAGTTCGACCCGGCGCTGAACTGCCTCTACATGAACCCCGGAGCGGCCGGGCGCCACGGCTGGCACCAGATGCGCACCGCGCTGCGCTTCACCTTGGACGGGCGGCCCAAGGACCTGGAGGTGGTGGAACTGGGCAGGCGGGCGGCAGTCCCTGGCGACCGAACAGGGGATCGTTGAATACGGGGGCAGCCGGGTGCCGCGTTAGAGCCTTGCCCCCGGATACCTTCGGCCTCGTGAAAAAGCTCGTGCACGCCATTCCCGTCTGGCTGCGGAACCGCTACGGCGCCGTGGCCTTGGGCCTGCTGGTGTGGGTGGCCCTGTTCGACCGCAACGACCTGTGGACCACGTGGAAGAACCACCGCGAACTGGGCCGCATGGAAGAGCAGCAGGAATGGTACGCGGCCGAGATCGAGCGGACCAAGGAGCAGCTCCATGAACTGAGCAGCGACACCACGCTGCTGGAGAAGTTCGCCCGCGAGCGCTACCTGATGAAGCGCGACAACGAGGACATCTTCGTGCTCGTGCCGGCCAAGAAGGACTGAGCGTTCTCAGAACTTCACGCAAAGGGCTGTAGCGATGGCCACATTGGCCTGGGAAGCCCTTCCGTCCAGATCGAGGAACTGGGGTTCGGGCGCACCAAAGAACCGACCTTCCAACCGCCAACTGGCACGATCGTTCAAGCGTAGATCGACGCCCAAGCTGACCCCCAAGGCGGTGATCCCGGAAGTGACCACGGCCCGGTCATCGAAGAAGTACTCGACCCGCCCCACCATCCACCATTGGCGCACCACACGGGCCCTGTAGACCCCGACCATGGCTAACCATCCGATCAGTTCATCGGAATTGGACCCACGGAACCGGGCCTGCTGGAACCCAAGGTCCATACCCAACACCATCCCGCTGTTCTCGCCTTCCACTTGGGCGTAGAAGTTGTTGTAGAAGCGCCACTCACCAACACTGTCAGCGCCCATGCTCCCCAAGAACGTACTCCAATTGAGGACCGTTCCCTCATCATTGTCGTACTTCAGCTGTGTGCCAAAGGCTGGGCGCTGGTTGCCTGGCTCGCGTTGGATACGCTGCCACCCGTTGAGGACCAGGCCCGCAATGAGCAAGCGCTTATTGGGCCGGTAGCTCACCATGGCCCCCGCCTCGTAATAAGGCGAATTCTCAGCCACCATGCTCCGGGTCAGCGTCATGCACTCCAGTCCGATGACGCTCTCAAACCCGATGTGAGAAGGCAGGATCCCCGCATCCACCCATAGTTCACGTGTGCGCGAAAGTCTGAGCCCCACATGCGCCTCATGGATGTTGCGCAGCGCCGCAGGTTCAGCGGCCAAGTTGTACTGCGCATAGGTACCGGCCATCAGGCCGAGTGTGGCCCTCACACCGTCACGGGCAAACTCCGCACGCAGCACCCCGAGATTCAGGTTGAACTCGTTGTGCCGCTTGTGGTTGTAAAGGAAATCGGGACGAACCCCGGTCGGTGGACGTGACAGGTCATAGCCATAGTAGACCTCCGCATACCCGGAGACCTTGATGGAGGTGCTGTCCTGGGCCGAAACGCACAGCGCGGCCATGGATGCCATGACCGCGCTGATGCTACTTGGGAACCTCATCATTCAAAGGCGAGGCGCCCCGTTGGATCAATGGTGATGACCGCCTTCCCCGTGCACGTGGCCGTGGGCCAGTTCATCGGGCGTGGCCTCGCGCACACCGGTGATCTCCACATTGAAATGCAGGGTGACGCCGGCCAGCGGGTGGTTGCCGTTGAGCAGCACATCGCCGTTCTCCACGTCCATCACGCTCCAGACCCGGTTGTCGGGCGTTTGGAACTGCATGCCGGCCTCCACGGTCTGTCCTCCGAACTTGTCCAGGGGAACACGCTGCAGCAGCTCCGGATCGATGTCGCCATAGCCTTTGGCCGCATCCACCACGGCCAGCAGGGACTCACCGGCTGTGCGACCTTCGAGCTGCTCCTCCAGGCCCGGCACGATCATGCCGCCGCCATGGATGTAGGCAAAGGCCTCACGGCCTGCACTGGTGTCCAGCAGCTTGCCGTCGGCATCATTGAGGGTGTAGTGGAAAGTGACGACGGAGTTCTTCGTGATCTGCATGATGGTGCGTAAAGTCCTGCAAGGTACGGTTCCGCACCGGCCGGACGGACGACGATCGTCAGGTGGAATGCGAAAGGCCCCGCCGAAGCAGGGCCTTCCGTGGAATGAACGTGATGGGGTCAGTGCTTGTGGGCGTGGCACTCGGCGGTGCATGCATGGCCCTTCTCGCCACAGGCCAGCGCATGGGCGCCATCCTTGCAGGCCTCGGTGCAGGCGTGCTCACGGGCTTCGGCGTGATCATGGGCATGGCCCGCTTCGGCCTTGGCTCCATCGCCGTGGCAGCTCTTGGCGGCGGTCGCCTTGCCGGCGCAGCAGCCAGTCTTGGCTTCACCGGCCACCGCAGTGGTGGTGGGGGCTTCCGCAGCTGCCGCCTTGGCATCGGCCTTACCGGCGCAGCAGGACTTGCCGGCCTTGGCCTCACCCTTCGAGCAGGAGGTCTTCTCGACCTTGGCGGCCTTCTCCTTGTCGGGGGTGACGGTGGTGGTCTGTGCGCTCGCCGCGCCGAGGATGCCGGCGAAGGCGAACAGAGCGATCAACTTCTTCATGGTGTTGTGCTTGGTTGTGGTCCGGCGCCCCTGAGCAAGAACCGTGCAAATGCACAAAGGCGTTGTTCGTGGGTGCAAGTTACGGCCTTGTTCAATGGTCATGTTCCTCCGCCGTGAGGGAATTGCGCAGGTAGAAGGCCTTGTCGCCCGCGATCCTTGCAAGGCTGTCCAGCGGCGTGAAGGGGGTGACAGCCACCCAGCCGGCCGATGCGACCCCGGCCCTCACCTCCACCTGGCGGAAATGGTGCGCCCCTTCAGCCTCTCCTTCATCCACGTAGACGTAGGCCCTGTCACCGGAACGTGCCAGGGCCGTGGCGGGCACGGTCAACTGCCGTTCGGCGCCCAGCGGGATCTCGGCCACCACGCTCATGCCCTCCACCAATTGCTCACTCCCCACCTCCACGTGGGCATGCACCGGGATGGTGCGGCCATCATCGTCGAAGGTGCGTCCGATACTGAAGAGCTCGCCTTCGAAGCGTCCGCGCGGAAGGTTCATCACCTGGAACGGGAAGCGGACGCCTTCGCGCAACAGCGGCAGGTCACGCTCGTAAGCGTTGAGGTGCACATGGAAATGATGCAGGTCGATCACTTCCAGCAGGACCGTGGTCGGGTCCACCGTAGCCCCGAGGAAGACCCGGATGCCGTTGACCCGGCCGGCCATGGGGCTGCGCACCAGGAAGCGTTCGTGCAGCGCATCCGGACGCAGGGATGCCGGATCGACACCGAGCATGCGCAGGGTGCCTTCCAACGAGCCCACCCGCGCCTGCAGCTCGGATGCCCGGGCCTCGGCCTGTTCGGCGGACTTGCGCGCGGTGGCATCTCCGGCCAGCAGGGTGCGCTGCCGTTCAAGTTCGGCCACAGCCTGTGTGCGCTGCGCCCGTGCCGACAGGTATTCCTCCTGCAGTTTGAAGAAGCCGGGATCGGCGAAGGCCACCAACGGCTGCCCCTTGGTCACGGTGGCCCCTTCATCCACCAGCACATCCACCACTTTCGCGGTGATGGGGCTGGTGACCTGGGCCTTGCTCACCGGGGAGGTCATCACGCGTCCCGTGAGGCGAATGCTGCCCTCCATGGTGCGCCACTCGGGCGAAACGAAGGGGATGGCGAGCGCGGCGAACTGCTCGGGGGTCAGGCTCACCTCCGCGTTCGCGGTGTCGGTGCCGTGTGCATGGTCGTGTGCGGGTGCATCGGTCGCGGCGGCCTCCTCTGCGGGGGTGGAACAGGCCTGCAGCACCAGTAAGAGGATGGCGAGGATCCCGACCGGTCGTTGGATCGTGTTCATGGTCGTTCGGTTCATGGGTTCGTGCGGCCTGAGGCGGAAAGACGTTCGATGAGGAGCACCGTGCCGTTCAGGCTGTTCACGGTGTCCAGGTGATCGCGCCGGATGGCGTTCACCTGCTGCAGGTTGAGGACATGCTCGGCCTGGCCGATCTCGCCGGCGGCATAGGCCTTCTGGGTGGCCTGGAGGATGCGTTCAGCCTGCGGAAGGACGGAGGCCTCGTAGCGATCGAGGGTGGCGCGGTCCTTCCGGTACTGCGCCAGGGCCTGCTCCAGCGCGGTGCGGAACTGCCTGCGGCCTTCTTCGGCGGCAAGCACGGCGGCCTCCTCGCGCAAACTGCCTGCTTTGGCCCGCGCCGTGTGCGGCACGAACCACAGGGGCAGGCTGATCCCTGCCATGAAACCGGTGAAGCGATCGGACCGCGTGGCCAACACATCGCTGCCCGGCCCCAGCGGCGCACTGATGAGGGTCTGGTTGAAGTAGCCCAGGGTGATGTCCGGGAGCAGTTCCTGCCGCGCGGTGCGATGGCCCTGCTCGGCCACTTGGACCTCACGCTGCAACAGCACCACATCCGGCGCGCGCACAGCGGTATCCAAGGACAGGGGTACGAGCGCCGTGAAGGGCGCGGGTGCACGATCAGCCGGTCCGTCCAGGCCGAGCAGCATGCCGAAGCGGGCCTGTTCGGTGCGGAGGTCGGCGCGGTTGCGCTCCCATTGCTCCCGCGCTTCCAGGCTGCGTACCTCGGCCGATGTGCGGGCCAGCTGGGCAGCCTCACCCGTGGCGAAGCGCAGCTCCTCCACCCGCAGCAGTCCAGCGAAGAGGCTGTCCTGTTCCCGCAACAGGCGGTCGCGAGCCTGGAGGTAGGCCAGCCGGTGATAGCTCTGCTTCAGGGCCATGTCCAGGTCCGCCGCGGCGACCGCTTCCCGCATCAGTTGCGCTTCCGCTTCCGCCTTCACCAAGCCCGACCGCGCGGCCATGCGCGTGGGGAAGGGAATGGTCTGCTGGATGGTGATGTTGTTGTCGTCCTTGGCGTAGCCGTTGTACTGCCCCTGCATGTACATCAGGCTGGTCGCGGGCAGTTCCGAACCGGTGCGGCGCAACTCCTCGGAGGCCTCGGTGAGCTTGCGTGCCTGTCGCAGTCCTGGGTTCAGGGCATGGGCGGTATCAAGGGCGGCCTCCAATGTGAAGCGGGGAAGCTCCTGCGCCTGCAATTGTGCTGCGCCACCCAGGGCCAGCAGCAGTGCGACCGCCTTTACCGGAGCAGCGGACCTTTTCACACGGCTCCACACCATCACATACAGCACGGGCAGCACCACCAGGGTGAGCAGCGTGGCGGTGACGAGCCCACCGATGACCACCGTGGCCAGCGGACGCTGCACCTCCGCGCCGGCACTGCCGCTCAGTGCCATGGGCAGGAAGCCGAGCGAGGCCACACTGGCGGTCATCAGCACGGGACGCAGGCGGAGGACGGTGCCCTTGCGGACCCGCTCCACCACATCGTCCACGCCCTCCTTCGCCAACTGCTGGAAGGTGTTGATGAGCACCATGCCGTTGAGCACGGCCACCCCGAACAACGCGATGAAGCCCACACCGGCACTGATGCTGAAGGGCATGCCCCGCAGGTAGAGCGCGGCCACCCCACCGATGGCGCTCAGCGGCACAGCGGTGAAGATGAGCAGGGCGTTCGGCAGGGAGCGGAAGGTGAAGTACAGCAACCCCAGGATCAGCAGCAACGCCAGCGGCAGAGCGATGGCCAGGCGGGCCTTGGCCTCCACCAGGTTCTGGAACTGTCCGCCGAAGGTGAGGTAGTAGCCGGGCGGCAGCTTCAGGTCGCGGTCCACGCGCTGCTGGATCTCGGCCACGAGGCTTTCCACGTCGCGCCCATGGGCGTTCACCCCCACGTAGATGCGGCGCTGCGCGTTCTCGTGGGTGATCTGCGCCGGGGCGTCGGCATAGCGCACCTCGGCCACCTGGTCCAGCGGCAGCAGGGCCCCGTTGCGTGAGCGGACGAAGAGCCGGGCCACATCCTGGATGTCGCGGCGGGCACTGGTGTCGGCACGCACCACCAGGTCGAAGCGACGCTCGTTCTCGTAGATGCTGCCCGCCGCCTCACCCGCGAACGCAGCGCGCACGGTGCGGTTCACCTCGTCCACATCGCAGCCCAGTGCCGCCATGCGCTCGCGGTCATACGAGATGGTGATCTGCGGAAGCCCGCTCACCCGCTCCGGCTGGGGCGGTCCGGCCCCCGGCACTCCGGCGATCAACGCGGCCACGCGGTCGCCAATGGCCCGCAGGCTGTCGAGGTCCGGGCCGTAGACCTTCACAGCGATGTCCTGCCGCACGCCGGTCATCAGTTCGTTGAAGCGCATCTGGATGGGTTGATTGATCTCGAAGAACACGCCAGGGATGGTCTGCAGGGCCCGCAGCATGGAGTCCGCAAGCGTCCAGTAATCCTGGGTGGTGGTCCATTCCTTCTTCTCCTTCAGCATGATGAGCATGTCCGTCTGCTCGGGGCTCATCAGGTCGGTGGGCACCTCGGCCGTACCGGTCTTGCCCACCACCATCTTCACCTCGGGGAACTGCATCAGCTTGCGCTCCACCAGCTGGTTGTTGGCCACACTGGCGGTGAGGGCGCTGCCCTGCGGCAGGATGCTGTGGAAGGCGAAGTCCCCTTCCTCCAACTGCGGGATGAACTCACCGCCCATCCGCAGGAAGCCGAACACGCTGGTGCCGAGCATAACCAGCGCCGAGACCACCACGGCCACGCGGTGCCGGAGTACGCGCTCCAAGGCCGGGCGGTAGACGCCTTCCACGGCGGCCATCATGCGGTCGCTGAAATTGGGCTTGTCCTGGCCGGTGCGCCGCTTGATGAACAGCGCGCTCATCATGGGCACGTAGGTGAGGCTGAGCAGGATGGCGCCCAGGATGGCGAAGGCCACGGTGCGAGCCATGGGACCGAACATCTTGCCCTCGATGCCGCTGAGCGACAGGATGGGCACGTACACGATGAGGATGATGAGCTGGCCGAAGGTGGCGGCGTTCATCATGCGTCCGGCCGCCGTGCCCACCTCATCGTCCATCTCCTTCCGGCTCAGCTCGGCGTGCGCACGTCCATGGTGCAGGCGATGGAGCACCGCTTCCACGATGATCACCGCGCCGTCCACGATCAAGCCGAAGTCGATGGCGCCCAGGCTCATCAGGTTGCCGGTCTCGCCGGTGAGGTCCATCAGGATCAGCGCGAAGAGCATGGCCAACGGGATCACCGAGGCCACGATCAGCCCCGCGCGCAGCTGCCCCAGGAAGAGCACCAGCACGAGGACCACGATGAGCGCGCCCTCCAGGAGGTTCTTCTCCACCGTGCCGATCGCGCGGTCCACCAGGGAGGTGCGGTCCAGGAAGGGATCGATCATCAGCCCTTCGGGCAGGTTCTTCTCGATGCGCACCAGGCGCTCCTTCACCCGGGCCACGACCTTGTTGGCGTTCTCGCCCTTCAGCATCATCACGATGCCCCCCACCACCTCGCCTTCGCCATTGCGGGTCATGGCCCCGTAGCGCGGCGCATGGCCCAGCCGCACCGTGGCCACATCGCGGACCAGGACCGGTGCACCATGCTCCGGCGTCTCCACCACGATGCGCTCCACATCGGCGATGCCCTTCGCCAGACCCACCCCGCGGATGTAGTAGGCGTTGCTGCTGCGCTCGATGTAGGCGCCACCGGTGTTGCCGTTGTTGCGCTCCAAGGCGCTCAGCAGGTCGCCGATGCCCAGCCCCATACCGTGCAGCCGGGCGGGGTCCACGGCCACCTCGAACTGCTTCAGGTAGCCCCCAAAGCTGTTGATCTCGGCCACCCCGGCGGTACCCATCAGCTGCCGGGCGACGATCCAGTCCTGCACCTCGCGCAGCTGCATGGCATCGTAGCGCCCTTCGTAGCCGGGCTTCGGATGGATCACATACTGGAACACCTCGCCCAGACCCGTGCTCAACGGGGCCAGGTAGGGCTGCTCCACACCGGGCGGCAGATCGGCGCGCACCAGTTGCAACCGCTCGTTCACCAACTGGCGGGCGAGGTAGGTGTCGAAGGCATCATCGAACACGATGGTCACCTGGCTCACCCCGAAGCGCGAGATGCTGCGCAGCTCATGCACCTCCGGCAGGTTGCCAAGGGCCTGTTCGATGGGGTAGCTCACGAACTGTTCCACCTCCAAGGTGGCCAGCGTGGGCGCGATGGTGATGACCTGGACCTGATTGTTGGTGATGTCCGGTACGGCATCCACCGGCAGGCGGGTGATGGCGCGGGCACCCAACGCGATGAGCACAAGCACGCCCAGTCCAACGACGAGCTTGTGCGTAACGGAATAGCGGATGATCCTCTCGATCATGATCGTTCAGGTTGAATGGAACAGGAACACCGGCAGGTGCCATGCACCCGGACGGTCCGGCCGGAACGATCAGGAAGCCCTCAGGGCAAGCGGTCCGGCCTGGGTTCAGGCCAGCGCGCGGGGCGGCTGGAAGGGCGCGGGAGGGTGCCCTTGGGAGCGGGACCCATCCGTAGGCGGGCCCTGCGGGCGATCACCCATCAGCTGCGGGAAGCTCACCTCCGCCTTGGGATCGCTCGTCCACACCTTGCACACGCAGGCATCGAGCGCAGCCCCGTGATGGTGGTGGAACGGCAGGCTCTCATGGCCTTCATGGTCGGCCTCCTCATGCCCATTGTCCGCGTAATGCAGATCAAGGAACGCGTCGAAGGTCAGGTCCTCCTCCACGCTCCGGTGCTCATTGAAATGCAGCACCAGCATGGGCAGCTTCATCAATTCCGGGGCGAACAGGTACAGCTGGACCCACACCAGCATGACCATCTGCACAACCTTCCGGAACATGCCTCAAAGGTAGGGAGGGACTTTCCAGCTTACCATGACGAATGTTGGCTCCATGAAATGACCAACGCCCCTGGGATCGCTCCCAGAGGCGCCGGCCGTTGCCCAACCTCCCTACGGTCAGAGCATCGTCGTGGGGCACACGTAGTCCGTGCGCTTCACATCTGTTTGTTTGATGGCACCGAAGCCACCTTCCACATCCACGAAATCGTCCCAGCCCCGCTGTTTCAGGATGCTGGCCGCGATCATGCTGCGGTAGCCACCGGCACAGTGCACGATGAAGGGCTTGTCCTTCGGGAACTGGGCCAGGTGCTGGTTGATCTGGTTCAGCGGCACATTAATGGCATCCACCACGTGCTCGCTGTCGAACTCGCTCTTCTTGCGCACATCGATGATGATGGGCTTGGTGGCATAGCGCTTCGCGAACTCCGTCGCATTGATGCGGGACACCGTGTCCACCTCCTTGCCGGCCGCTTTCCACGCGGGGAAACCGCCCTTCAGGAAGCCGATGGTGTTGTCATAGCCCACACGGCTGAGGCGGATAATGCTCTCCTCCTCCTTGCCGGGTTCGGTCACCAGCAGGATGGCCTGCTTGATGTCGGGGACCATCTCGCCCACCCACATGGCGAAGTTGCTGTCCAGGCCGATATTGATGCTGTTCGGGATGAAGCCCTTGGCGAACTCACCGGCCGAACGCGTATCGAGCACCAGCGGACGTTCCTCGTTGGCCACCACCTCGAAGGCCGCGGGGTCATAGCCGGTCTTGGCGCGCTCCATGATGGTGTCCAGGCTCTCGTAACCCTGGATGTTCATCAGCACGTTCTTGGGGAAATAGCCCGGAGGTGCCGTGAGGCCGGTGAGCAGTTCCTTGATGAACTCCTCCTTGGTCATGTCCGGACGCAGCGCGTAGTTGGTACGCTTCTGGTTGCCCAGGGTGTCCGTGGTCTCCTTGCTCATGTTCTTGCCGCAGGCGCTGCCGGCCCCGTGGTTCGGGTACACGATCAGGTCATCGCTCAACAGCATGATCTTGTTGCGGAGCGAATCGAACAGGTGCCCGGCCAGCTTCTCTTCCGTGAGGTCCGCGATCACATGCTGGGCCAGGTCGGGGCGGCCCACATCACCGATGAAGAGCGTATCGCCGGTGATGATCCCGTGTTCCCTGCCGTTCTCGTCGATCACCAGGTAGGTGGTGCTCTCCATGGTGTGGCCCGGGGTGTGGATGACCTTCACCTTGACCTTGCCGATCTGGAACACCTCACCATCCGTGGCCACATGCGCCTCGAAGCCTGGCTTGGCGGTGGGGCCGTACACGATGGTGGCGCCGGTCTTCTTCGCCAGGTCAAGATGACCGCTTACGAAATCGGCATGAAAGTGCGTCTCGAAGACATACTTCACCTCGGCCCCATCGGCCGTCGCCTGGTCGATGTAGGGCTGCACTTCACGCAGGGGATCGAAAATGGCGGCCTCGCCGTTGCTCTCCAAGTAATAGGCGGCATGGGCGATGCACCCGGTGTAGATCTGCTTGAGCTTCATGACTGCGGTTCGGTTACGTTGTTCCGTGCTTCGAGCTTCGCTCATCAACGATGCAAAGGTGGACCGGCCTTCAGCCGCCCACAGTGACCCATGTCACCTGGAGGCCACGCCAGCACAGGGTTCCAGGATACATAATGCCTGACGATCATCATTCCGCGGTCTCCTTCTCCTGCTAGGCGCCGGACTGGTCGTTCGCCCACCATTCGGCATGGCTGGTGGCCGTCTCCCACAGCCGCAGGCCCAACAGCTCAACACGGGCCGGCAGGCAAGGCTTCAACCGCCCTGCGATATCCACCACCATGTTCTCGCAGGAAGGCTGCCAGGGCACTACGCGCAGCGCACCCAAGGGGCCGTTCGCCTGCGAAAGGTTCGCAGCATCCCGCTCGCTGATCAACAATGCGTGGTCGTACCGGTCCAGCACCTCCCTTTTCACGACGGCCTTCAGGTCCGCAAAGTCCATCACCATGCCATCCTTGGGATGGCCCGGGACATGGAGCGGAAACCCGAGCAAGGTGACCTCGAGGATGTAGGAATGACCGTGGATGTTCGCGCAGGCCCCATCGTGGCCATGGAGCGCGTGCGCCATCTCGAAGGTGAAGCGCTTGGTGATGCGGATGCGTTGCGGTTGTGCCATTGACGACCCTGGTGGGAGCGGCCTTCTACACCACCCGTTCAGGAAGGCTGCGAAAGTCGACTGAGGAAAGCGGCACAGAACTGACCGGCGTCAGTTCAACGACCTCACGATTGGCGGTCCATGCACGAACTTCGCAACCGCCCCGGCCAAGCGCTGCGGCGACCGATGTATGGCCACAGAACGACTCTTCGACGCCTTCCCATCCGCCACGCGCGAGCAATGGGAGGCCGTGATCAAGAAGGAACTGAAGGACAAGGAACTGTCCACGCTGTTCGCACAAGTGGAGGGCGCCCAGCTGCCCCCCTTCCAGATGACCGGGGAAGCTGGTGCTGGCGGAAGCCGACGCCGCGGCGTGAAGCGTGAGGGTAATCCCTGGCGGGCCACCATCGGCGTGGACGCCAGCGATGCCGATGCCAACGACAAGCTCCTGGAAGGCCTGATGGGCGGCGCTGATGCCGTCGAGGTCTATGGCCGCATGACCGATCTGTCGCCGGTACTGGACGATGTGCTGCTCGCGGGCATCGACCTGCAGGTGGACGGTGAGCACGGCACCCTGGGCCTCCTGCTGAAGCGGGCCGCGGAGCAGGGCGCGCAGCCCGGGGAGCTCAGTCTGTGCCTCGGGCTTCCCCACGATGCCGATGTGCGCGACCTGAAGGAACGCCTCGCGGCGAGCCCGCGCGTTCGCCTGTTCAGCGTGAGCGATGGCGCCTCGCGGAACACGCAGGAAGCCCTGGAACAAGGTCGCATGCTGCTGCAGCGCCTGCTGGACCAAGGCTACACCATCGACGACGCCTGCGCCCGTCTCCAGTTCCGCTTGCACCTCAGCGACGACCTCTTCCACGAAGTGGCCCGTCTGCGCGCCTTCCGCGAGGCATGGGCCGCTGTGGTGGATGGATTCAAGCCGGAGCACGATTGCTCGCACACCACCTGGATCCAGGCGGTCGTCTCCTACCCGGCCGAGACGAGGTCCGAGCACGAGAACCTGATCCGCGCCACGCTCCAGGCCGTGGCCGCGATCACCGGCGGCTGCGACGGCCTCACCATCCCCACCCCGGCCCTGCCCGAAGGCGATGCGCTCGCCCGCCGCGTGGTCCGCAACATCCAAAACCTGCTGCGCGACGAGAGCTTCCTGGGCCGCGTGGCCGATCCGATCGGCGGGAGTTACACGGTGGAGAAGTTGACGTCAACACTGCTTCACCAAATGGCCACGGGCCTCGGGCTCCGGGCCTCGGGCTTGACCGCCGACCAGCCCGCAGCCCGTGGCCCGCAGCCCGTGGCCGGCATTCCCAACAGGGAAGAGATCCCCCTCAAGTCCTTCTACACACCCGTCGATACGGAGCAGCTCGAGCACCTGCACTATGCCGCCGGCATCCCGCCCTACCTCCGCGGGCCCTACGGCAGCATGTACGCCATCCGTCCGTGGACGATCCGGCAGTACGCGGGCTTCAGCACGGCCGAGGAGAGCAACGCCTTCTACCGACGCAACCTCGCCGCTGGTCAGATGGGCCTCAGCGTGGCCTTCGACCTCGCCACGCATCGCGGCTACGACAGCGATCACCCGCGTGTGAAAGGCGATGTGGGCAAGGCCGGCGTGGCCATCAGCAGCGTGGAGGACATGAAGATCCTCTTCGACGGCATCCCGCTGGACAAGATGAGCGTGAGCATGACCATGAACGGCGCCGTGCTGCCCATCATGGCCTTCTTCATCATCGCCGCGGAGGAGCAGGGCGTTCCGTCCGAGCAGTTGCAGGGCACCATCCAGAACGACATCCTCAAGGAGTTCATGGTGCGCAACACCTACATCTACCCGCCGGGGCCCAGCATGCGCATCGTGGGCGACATCTTCAGCTACTGCGCGAAGAAGATGCCCAAGTTCAACAGCATCAGCATCAGCGGCTACCACATGCACGAGGCCGGCGCGCCCGCTGACCTGGAGCTGGCCTACACCCTGGCCGACGGCATCGAATACGTGCGCACGGGCATGGCGGCGGGCATGCAGGTGGATGAGTTCGCCGGGCGTCTCAGCTTCTTCTGGGGCATCGGCATGGACCTCTTCATGGAAGTGGCCAAGATGCGCGCGGGCCGCCTGCTCTGGGCCAAGCTGCTGCACGAGATCGGCGCGAAGGACAAAAAGAGCCTGGCCCTGCGCACCCACTGCCAGACCAGCGGCTGGAGCCTCACCGCGCAAGACCCCTTCAACAACATCGCGCGTACCACGGTGGAAGCACTGGCCGCCGTACTGGGCGGAACACAAAGCCTGCACACCAACTCGCTCGACGAGGCCATCGCGCTGCCCACCGACTTCAGCGCCAAGATCGCCCGCGATACGCAGCTCTACCTGCAGAAGAACAGCGGCATCACCAAGTGGATCGACCCGCTCGGCGGCAGCTACTACGTGGAAAGCCTCACCCACGA
>CAUJFM010000404.1 GCA_963169595.1 Bacteroidota bacterium
GGCCCACCTTGTTGTGCAGGCGGCCGGCGGTGTCGATGATCACCACGTCCACGCCCTTGGCCTTGGCGCTCTCCACGGTATCGTAGGCCACGGCGGCGGGGTCGGCGTTCATGCCCTGTTGCACCAAGGGCACGCCCACGCGCTCGCTCCAGATGCGCAGCTGGTCCACAGCGGCGGCGCGGAAGGTGTCGGCGGCACCGAGCATCACGCTGCGGCCCTCCTTCTTGAAGGCGTTGGCCAGCTTGCCTATGGTGGTGGTCTTGCCCACCCCGTTCACCCCCACCACCATGATCACATAGGGCTTCATGGCGGGGTCGATGGGCGCGGGGTCCTTCATCAGGGCGGCGATCTCCTCGCGCAGCAGGGCGTTGAGCTCGCCGGTGCCCACGTACTTGTCGCGCTTCACGCGTTCCTGGATGCGCTCGATGATGCGCAGGGTGGTCTCCACGCCCACATCGCTGCTCACGAGCACCTCCTCCAAGTGGTCGAGCACCTCGTCGTCGATGGTGCTCTTGCCGGCAATGGCGCGGGTGAGCCGGCCGAAGATCCCTTCACGGGAACGCTCCAGGCCGCTGTCGAGCGCCTGCTTCTCGGCCACCTCCTGGGCAGCCTCCTTTTTCTTTCCGAACAGTCCGAAGAACGCCATGGTCGGTCCTTATGTGCGAGAAGGCCCTTCCCCGGGGGGAACGGCCTTCTGCCAAGACGAAAGGGAAGGGATCACTTGCCGCTGAGCAGCTTGTCGGCCTCATCGGAGGGTACGACCTGCTCCACGAACGAATATCCTCCGGTGCCTTTCTTCACCATGCGGATCACCTTCGTGAAGGTCTTTCCACCTTCCTTCTTCAGTGTAGCAACTACCTTCTTAGCCATGGTCTGTGCGCTTGAGCGCCTTTATTGGGTTGGACCTCCTGTGACGGGGTCTTACTTGATCTCCTTGTGAACAGTGATCTTGCGCAGGATGGGGTTGTATTTCTTCAACTCCATGCGCTCGGTGGTGTTCTTCCGGTTCTTGGTGGTGATGTAGCGGCTGGTGCCGGGCATGCCCGAGGTCTTATGCTCGGTGCACTCGAGGATCACCTGGACGCGGTTGCCCTTCGCTTTCTTGGCCATGGTTCAGCGTATTGCGGGGTTCTGAGGGATCAGGCCTTGAGGAAGCCCTTGGCCTTGGCGCGCTTGAGGGCCTCGGCCAGACCGATCTTGTTGATGGTGCGCATGCCGTTGGTGCTCACCCGCAGGGACACCCACTTGTTCTCCTCGGCGAGGAAGAACTTGCGGTCCTGCAGGTTGGGCGCGAAGGTGCGCTTGGTCTTGATGTTCGAGTGCGACACCTTGTGGCCGGTGATGACCTTCTTACCGGTGATCTGGCAAACCTTGGACATGACTATCCCGAATTGAGGCGGCAAAGATAGGAATATTCCGACACCTCCAACGTCTTTATCTCAGGCGATGAGCTCCTTGCGCAGGAGGTTGAGCCCGGCCAGGGCGCTGCGCTGGATCACCAGGTCGCGGGTGCCGGGGAAAAAGCCCTGCACGGACCTGACCCCGGAGGGGCCCGCCACCGCGATCCACACCGTGCCTACGGGCTTCTCAGGGGTGCCGCCATCAGGACCCGCCACCCCGCTGAAGGCCATGCTCCAGTCGGTGCGGAGGGCCTGCCGCACCCCCTGGGCCATCTGCTCCACCACCGGACGGCTCACCGCCCCGTTCAGCTCCAGCATGTCGCTGGGGATGCCCAGCTCCTCCATCTTCACGGCGTTGGCATAGCTCACCACGCCCCCGGTGAAGTAGGCCGAACTGCCCGGCACGCTGGTGATCAGGTGGCTCACGTAGCCGCCCGTGCAGCTCTCGGCCAGCGACAGGGTCTGCCCCCGCTCCTTCAGCAGGCGGCCCACCACCTGTTCCAGGCGGTCCTCCCCTTCCCCATAGATCAGCTCGGGCACCAGGCGATAGAGCTGTTCCGCCTTGCGGCCCACGCGGGCGCGGGCGCCCACAGGGTCGTTGTTGGCATAGGTGCTGAGGCGCAGTTTCACAATGCCCGGGCTGGGCAGGTAGGCCAGCTTGATGCCATCCTCCGCCAGGCTGTCCTCCCACGCGGCGATGCGCTGCGCCAAATGGCTCTCGCCCAGGCCCGTGGTCAGGATGGTGCGGTGCACGATGGTGGGCGGGGCGAAGACGCGCTGCAGCTCCGGCAGCACGTGGCGCTCCATCATGGTGTGCATCTCGTAGGGCACACCGGGCATGCCCACGAAGACCCGTTTCCGGTCCGCACCGAGCGACCTCTCGAACCACATGCCGCTGGCGGTGCCGCGCTCGTTGGGCACCACGGTGCAGGCCTCGGGCAGGTCGGCCTGGGCCAGGTTCACCTCCAGGGGGGCACGGCCCAGGCTGCGGAAGAACTCGGCGATGCGGGCCTCGATGTGCGGATGGCGCACCAGCCGCGTGTCGAAGAACTGGCACAACACCTGTTTGGTGATGTCGTCCTTGGTGGGGCCCAGGCCACCGGTGATGAGCAACACATCGGTGTCGGCCTTGTCCAGCGCATCCAGGATCTCGTCGCGATCGTCACCGATGGTGAGGACACGCCGCACACGGATGCCGATCTGGGCGAGCTGGCCGCCCATCCAGCCGGCGTTGGTGTTGATGGTCTGGCCGATCAACAGTTCGTCGCCGATGGAAAGGATGGTGGCCGTGATCTCGTTGGACATGGTGCGGGGGGCCGGTGTGCTTTTCCGGCTGCGGGGGCAAAGGTCGGCAGCGGGGATCACCCGTGCATGGTGGGCGCCTTGCCGTAGCGGGCCACCACTTCCGCCTCGTAGGCCAGGAAGGCCGCCCACCGGGCATCCACATCCACCCGGCCACCATAGCGGCGGGCGAACCCGATGAAGGTGGTGTAATGGCCCGCCTCGCTGATCATAAGATCGCGGTAGAAGGTCCGCAGTTCGGGATCCTCGCATTCCTCGGTGAGCAGCTTGAAGCGCTCGCAGCTGCGCGCCTCGATCATGGCGCTGAAGAGCAGGCGGTCCACCAGGCGCTCCTCGCGGCTGCCGTCTTTGCGCACGAACTGCATCAGCTCGTTCACGTAGTGGTCCTTGCGCTCGGGCCCGAGCGTCCAGCCGCGTGCGTGGATGCGCTCCACCACCTGGCCGAAGTGCTCCAGTTCCTCCTGGGCGATGCGGGTCAGTTCGGTGACCAGTTCGCTCAGCTCGGGATACCGCACGATCATGCTGATGGCATTGCTGGCCGCCTTTTGTTCGCACCAGGCATGGTCGGTGAGCAGTTCGGGCAGGTCCTGGCGGACAAGATCCGCCCAGCGGGGATCGGTGGGTAGTTGAAGGCCGAGCATGGAACGGGTTGGGGGGCGCAAAGATCCACAAGCCGGCGCGATCGGGCAGCATACGAGCGGCCTATCTTGTCCTATGGTCATGAACAGGATGCGTGCATGGCTTCTGCCCTTCTGCTGTCTGGCCATCGGGTTGCAGGCACAGGTCTTCGACCTGGTCCACCAACCGGGCTTGGAAGGCCGCTACACCGGCGCAACCTTCACCAGCTCGGGGAATTGGATGGTGGTAGGCCATCGGCCCTTCAACAACTCGTTCTTCAGCACTGCGGTCCTCGTGCGCTTGTCGGCCACGGGGGAAACATTGGAAGAGCACGGTTACGCGTTCCCTGGGCATGAGCTCACGCAATTCTCCAGCATCGCGGAACTTGGTACGGACACCTTCCTGGTGGCCGGTACCACCTCCTTTGGCTGTGACTTCGGCCCCTTCCTCGGCCTGCTGATGGCTTGGCACGACGGCGCCCCCCTTTGGAGCCGCACTTACGGTGGGGAGGATGGATGGGCGGAATTCAACCTCATGGCCGTGGGGGACAGCACGATCCTGCTGCCCATGAGCGATGGCCTGCTCATCACCTCTCTGAACGGCGACAGTCTCACCTGGGTCCAGACAGGATGGTCCTACGTCCGTTCCATGCGCACCGTGGGCGGCCATTTCCTGTTGGCCGGCTATGCGGGCCTTCAGCGTTTCGACCAGCAAGGCACGGTGGAAGGGAGTTGGACCGATGCGGTACTGTTCGATGTGGCCGGTCACCCTGATGGAGGCTACGTGGCCGTGGGCCAGACGGGTGTGGTGCGGTTCGATGCTGCGCTGCAACAGGTTGGGCAGCTGGTAGCGCTTGATCTCCCTTCCGATGGCAGCCATCGGTCCATTACGTGGGAGAATAACCGGTTCCATGTGATCAGTGACAGCCTGTTCCATGTGCTTGATGCCGACCTGAACGTGCTCACCACCCTCGTCATCGGGCACCCGGATGGCTATGGATCTTTGACCAGCTTGGTGACGGGAGGAACC
The DNA here is from genome assembly GCA_963169595.1 of Bacteroidota bacterium. GTDB lineage: Bacteria > Bacteroidota > Bacteroidia > Flavobacteriales_F > PHOS-HE28 > PHOS-HE28. The sequence goes on from CAUJFM010000404.1 coordinate 4,350, forward strand.
GCCTTCACCGCCGGCTGGTTCAATTGTGGAGCCATTGGGGCGGCAGTGCGCACATTCTCGGTGGAAGGCCTCCTTCCGACCGGCACGCCGGATATCGCCTTGCATGGTGTCACGCCCATCGACCTGAGCTATACGGTGTATCCGGGTTACGTGAACGGCACCTTTCTCGCGGGTGCATGGGTGGTGAACCAAGGACCCGACACGGTGACGCATGCCACGCTGAACCAATACCTGCCCTGGGGCATCTGTGGACCTGCTGGTGCCAGCTATCCGTTGAACGACCTGGCGCTGGCCCCTGGTGACAGCGTGTGGATCACACAAGGGCCGTTCTACCTGACCGCTTATGTGGACACCGGCTTGACCGAAATTGAGCGCGAGGTCTGCCTGTGGGCGGCCAGTCCCAACAACCGGTTGGATGCTCACCGTGTGGACAATGAAGGTTGTGCAACGGTCACCCTCCTGCTTTCCGCGACGTAGATCGAACCGCTTCGAGCGGTCACCGCCTACCCGAACCCCTTCCAAGGAGCGATCACCATCGACGGACTACCCACCGGACAGCCAGTCCAGTTGGAATTGCGCGATGCGGTAGGGCGTGTTGTACACCGTTCGGAGAACCTGGCATCAACAGGCTTGCGGATGATCCGACCATCAGGTCTTTCCGCAGGACTTTACCTGCTTCGGATCAAGGCGGGAGTTCACCAGCGCGACCAGCGACTACTGCATGTGGATTGAGCCCTCGGGAACTGGTGCCACTTGGATGCACCGACAGATCAACAGTAGAACGCCCCGCCCACCGATGAGGTGAGCGGGGCGTCCGCTTTCAGTGTTCAGCCGATCACTTGGCGATCACCAGGCGCTCGGTGTAGCGCTGGCCGCCGGCGGTGATGTTCACCATGTAGATGCCGTCGGCCAGACCGGCCACGTCCACCACCTGGTACACCATGCCGTCGTTCACCGCGATAACCTGCGCGCT